>NZ_DKGR01000028.1:0-36439 GCF_002453335.1 Arsenicicoccus sp. UBA6765 | reverse complement strand
CAGCCAACGTGCCAACCCGGGCCGATGTGACTACCTGAGGTAGGTCTGTCGGCCTGGCGTGCCAACCCGGGTGGATGTGACTACCTGAGGTAGGGGTTTGATCTATTGACAGGACATAGGCGCCTGGCTAGCGTGAGGCGCACGGGTGCGAGACGGCGCCCGCGTCAACGACGACACGACACCGGGCCGCATCCCGGGGAGGACAGCTCATGGCCGAGAACCCGTCCCGCACCGACAAGTCGCGCAACACCAGCGACCCTCGCTACTCCAGGCTCACCATCGGCGTCTGCCCCGACCAGTGGGGCGTGTGGTTCCCGGAGGACCCCAAGCAGATCCCGTGGGAGAAGGCCCTCGACGAGATGGCCGAGGCCGGCTTCTCGGTGATGGAGACGGGGCCGTTCGGCTACTTCCCGACCGACCCGAAGCGTCTCGCCGACGAGATGGCCAAGCGCGGCTTCCGCGTCGTCGCCGGCACGGGCTGGGGGATCCTGCACAAGGCCGAGGCCTGGGCCGACACCGAGCGGACCTTCCGCGCGATCGGGGAGACGCACGCCGCCGTCGGCGCGGAGTATGTCGTCCACCTGCCCCCCATGTTTCGCGACGAGAAGACCGGCGACTTCACCGACGAGCGCACCCTCACGGGCGAGGCGTGGGACCTCTACGTCACCAACGCCGACCGCCTCGGCCGGATGATGAAGGAGGACTACGGCCTGCAGATGGTGCTGCACCCGCACGGCGACTCCCACATCGAGACGCCGCAGGACATCGACCGCATCTTCCAGGCCACCGACCCGAGCTATGTCGGCTTCTGCCTCGACACGGGCCACATCGTCTACGGCCAGGGCGACTGCGTCGACCTCATCAACCGCTACCCCGAGCGCATCTCCTACGTCCACATCAAGGCGATGGACCCCGAGATCGTCAAGCAGGCGCACGACGACGACTGGCCGTTCGTGGCCGCCGTCAACAAGGGCGTCTCGGTGGCCCCGCCGGAGGGCGAGCCGCACATGCCGACCCTGATCGACGCCCTCGCCGGCCTCGACAAGGACCTCTACGTCATCTGCGAGCAGGACATGTACGGCTGCGACCCGTCCTACCCCCTGCCCAACGCCATCGCGACGCGCGAGTACCTCGCGTCCTGCGGCCTCGGCCTCAGGTAGCGCGCACCAGACCCGCGAACCACACAGCGAACCACCAGCAGAGAGAGACGACTTCACATGACTGTGCGCATCGGCATGATCGGCCCCGGCGGCATGGGGCAGGCCCACATCGACCGCATCCGCAGCGTGATCGCGGGCGGCGAGGTCGTGGCGATCTCCGACATCGCGGAGGACAACGTCACGACCGTGGCGAGCACGTATGGCGTCAAGGGGTACACCGACAGCGCCGAGCTCATCGCGGACCCCGACGTCGACGCGGTGATGATCTGCTCCTTCGGGCCGGCCCACGAGGCCGACGTCATCGCCTGCATCGAGGCGGGCAAGCGGGTCTTCTGCGAGAAGCCGATGACGCCCGACGCCCAGGGCGCCCTCAACATCATGGACGCCGAGCAGCGGGCCGGGCGCAAGCTCGTCACCGTCGGGTTCATGCGCCGCTTCGACGAGTCCTACCGCCAGATGAAGGCGATCCTCGACTCCGGCGAGGTGGGGGAGACGCTCATCGTCCACAACCGCCACCGCAACCCCACGGTGCCGGAGCGCTACACGTGGGACATGGCGATCAACGACACCGGCATCCACGAGATCGACACGATGCGGTGGCTCACCGGCGAGGAGATCGTGCGGGTGCGCGTGGACACGCCCAAGAAGACGACGAAGCGGTTCGAGCACCTGCAGGACCCGCTGATCCTCATCATGCACACCGAGTCGGGGATCTGGATCGACGACGAGATCTTCGTCAACAACCAGCACTCCTACGACATCCAGTGCGAGGCCGTCGCCGAGACGGGCACCATCCGCCTCTCGGACCAGCACCTCATCGAGCGCACCGGGACGGTCGGCCGCTCCAACGCGCTGACGATGGACCACAACGAGCGCTTCGGCGGCGCGTTCGTCCGCGAGGTGCAGGAGTGGATCACCGCGGTCGCCCGGGACGAGCACACGGGGTCCAGCGCGTGGGACGGCTACGCGGCGGCGTGCGTGTGCGACGCCGGGGTGCGGGCCCTCACCGAGGATGGTGAGGTCGCCGTCGAGATGATCGACAAGCCCGCCCTCTACGCCTGACCGCCACGCGATCGTCATACGGTCACGACCCCTGGGAGACAACGATGGTCAAGATCCTGCTGGACCCGTCCATGTATCACCCGCACCTCACGGTCGCGGAGGAGTGCCGCAAGGCCGCCGACCTCGGCTACGAGTTCCTCGAGCTGTCGCCGCGGGCGGACTTCCACGAGTGGCACCACTATCCCAAGGTCGACGACGCCGAGATCGCCAAGGTCAAGCGGGCGATGGCCGAGACGGGCGTCCAGATCTGGACGTTCAACCCGGTCTACAACTGGTCGGCGCCGGACGAGCAGGACCGCCAGCACGCGGTGCGCTGCTTGCGGCGGCTCCTCGAGATCGCCGACGACCTCGAGGTGCCGATGATCGCGACCGAGCTGTCCGGCGACCCGAACGACCCGCTGCGCAGCGAGGCCCAGTTCTACAAGAGCATCGAGGAGCTCGTCCCCGACTTCGAGCGGCACGGGATCGAGTGCACGATCGAGGCGCACCCCTACGACTTCGTCGAGACCAACGAGCGCGCCGTGCAGATCGTCCGCGGGGTCAACAAGCCGTGGTTCAACTACGAGTTCTGCTGCCCCCACATGTTCCACCTGTCCCAGGGGGCGGGGGACGCGCGGGCGATGATGGCGTATGCCGGGGAGCGGCTGCGGCACGTGCACGTCGCCGACGTCTACAACCACCTCGCGAACGTCGGCAACCGCTACATCGTCAACCCGCCCGGCGTGGACGCCCGCATCCACCAGCACAACGAGATCGGCAACGGCGAGGTGCCGTGGGACGAGGTCTTCGGCTACCTGCGCGAGACCTGTTATGACGGAGCGGTGTCGGTCTGCGTCTTCGGCTGGGAGGAGCAGATGGACGAGGTTCACGTGCGGATGCGCGAGCGGATCGAGAAGGAGCTGGACGCGTGACCGAGGCACCCATCGAGGCCCGCCCGGACACGCCGGCGGTCGACAACTCCGGCTCCGCGCCGTCGCCGATCCGCGAGCTGGGCATCGGCGTCATCAGCTTCGGGTGGATGGGGCGGCTGCACACGCGGGCCTACGCCTCGCTGCCCGAGCGCTACCCGGAGCTGCGGGTGCGCCCGCGGCTCGTGGCCGTGGCCGACCCCGTGGAGGGGGCGCGGTCGGCCGCGGTCGAGCAGTTCGGCTTCGCCGGGTCGTATGCCGACTACCGCGACCTGCTGGCCGATCCCGCCGTCGAGGCGGTGTCGATCTGCGCGCCCAACTTCCTGCACCGCGAGATCGCCCTCGCGGCCGTGGCGGCGGGCAAGCCCTTCTGGATCGAGAAGCCCATGGGCGTCTCGGCCGAGGAGTCCCGTGAGATCGCCTGCGCCGCAGCCGAGGCCGGGCTCGTGACCGGCGTGGGGTTCAACTACCGCCAGGCGCCGGGGGTGCAGTTCGCGCGGCAGCTGATCCGCGACGGGCGGCTCGGGCGGGTCACCAACGTGCGCGTCTGGCTGATCGCGGACTACGCGAGCGACCCGGACGGGCCGCTCACCTGGCGCTACGACCGCGGCCGGGCCGGCGCGGGTGTGGTCGGCGACCTCATGTCGCACGGCATCGACCTCGCGCAGTTCCTCGTGGGGCGCGTCGCCGAGGTCGCCGCCATGACCGACACCTTCATCACCGACCGCCCCATCCCGCTGGAGCAGGGCATCGGCCACGCCAAGGTCCGCGTCTCGCACGAGCGCGGCCCCGTCGGCAACGAGGACTACGTCGGGATGCTCGCCCGCTTCGACTCCGGGGTGGTCGGCACCCTCGAGGCGTCGCGCGTGGCCCGGGGCCCGCGCGCCGAGTACGTCGTGGAGGTCTACGGCACAGGCGGATCCGTGCGCTGGAACTTCGAGGACATGTCCAAGGTGCAGGTCCTGCTCGGCGACGGCGGGGACGTGCACGGCTACACCACCGTCATGGCCGGGCCGCAGCACGGCGCCTACGCCCGCTTCCAGCCCGGCCCCGGCCAGAACCTCTCCTTCGACGACCTCAAGGTCGTGGAGGGGCGGGACTTCGTCGAGTCGGTGCTGTCCGGCGAGCAGGTCGCCCCGTCCGCGGCGGACGCGTGGTCCGCGGCCGAGGTCGACGAGGCGGTCGTGCGAGCTGCGGCGAGCCGCGCGTGGGAGTCGGTGCAGCCGGTGAGCGGGCGGACGACATACGACGCCTGAGTCCGTCGGCGGAGGCTCCGTGTGTGCGACTCCCCGGCCGACCACGGTCCGCGCCAGGACGACGTGAGCCCCCTCTCCCGGGTCGGGAGAGGGGCTCACGGGAGCGGCCGGTCAGGCGTGGCTGAGCTCGCGGGCGTTCCAGGTCAGGAAGAGCGCGACGGTGCCGGCGAGCGGCAGCAGGGCGCTGAGCAGGATCGGGGCGGACGCGAGCACGCCCCCGACGACCGTCAGGACGACGGCGAGGGTGGCCAGCAGGGCGGCCTGCACGGCCAGGGCGTTGTGGGTGGTCTGCGTCTGCGCGGTGCGGACGTCGGCGACGTGGGTGTTGGTCATGAGTCCTTTTCTCTGCCGGAGGACGAGGAGGCCCGAGGGCCTCGGTCCTGCACGGCCGTCGTGTCGTGCCAGCGGGTGCCGGCACATCAGGTCTGGGGCGCCGTTCGCCTGGTCAGCGGGCGTATGGCGGGGGCGGGGTCGCCGTCAGATGCGAAAGACGCCCTGGTAGCTCGCGACGCCCGCGAGCACCACGGTGCCCACGACGGGCACGATGGCGGCGACGACCAGCTGGGGGGAGGCGAGCAGCGTCCCGGCGACCACGAGGGCGATGGTGATCAGGGCCAGCGTGACGGCCAGGCTCAGGGTGGACGGGGTCGCGGCCCTGGCCTCGTCGTCGATCTGCGCGGGGGCGGTCAGGTCGGTCATGTGGCGGGGCAACTCATCCTGCTCTCCGCCGCGCACGAGCGGATCCCGATGGGCTCGCCCTGCACGGCCATCGTGGGTGCCAGCTCATGTGCTGACAAATATAAGTCTACGCAAGACCCCCAAGCATGGCAAACGTATGACGAATCCCGTCGTCCGTGCTGGATGACGCGTCTCGATATCGTCAAGACCTGTAAATGTCCGGACAAAGTCTTGACGTGGCCCGGGTCGCTCAGTGAAGGTGGTGCAAGCCCGGGTGAGCCCTCGCCCACGTCTCGAAGGAGAGACATGCGCATCGCAGTCATCGGCGTCGGCCACATCGGTCGCATCCATGCCGAGAACCTGCGCGCCCTCCCCGAGGTCGAGGAGGTCGTCCTCGCCGACGTCGTCCCCGAGGTCGCCCGCTCCGTGGCCGACCAGCTGCAGGTGTCGGCGGCGGACGACCTGTCGTCCCTGCTCGCCTCCGGGCTCGACGGCTGCGTCATCGCCTCGTCGACCAGCGCCCACGCCGAGCAGCTCGAGACGGTCATGCGCGCGGGCGTGCCGGCGTTCTGCGAGAAGCCGGTCGCGCGGGACCTCGCCGGCGCCGTGACCCTCGCCGAGCTCGAGCGGGAGACCGGCGTGCCGGTGCAGGTCGGATTCCAGCGGAGGTTCGACGCGGGCTACCGCCGCGTGCGGGACGCCGTCGTCGGCGGCGAGCTGGGCACCGTGCACCTCCTTCGCGCGGTCACCCACGACCAGGCGCCGCCGCCCGCGGCATACCTGGCTGCGTCCGGCGGGATCTTTCGCGACTGCTCCATCCACGACCTCGACGTCGTCCGCTTCGTCACCGGCCAGGAGGCCGTGACGGTCAGCGCCGCCGGGGGCAACAAGGGCGAGCGGCTCTTCGTCGAGGCCGACGACGTGGACACCGCCGCCGCGATCCTGACGATGGCGGACGGCACGCTCGTCCTGCTGTCGGCCACCCGCTACAACGGCGCCGGGCACGACGTCCGCCTGGAGGTCACCGGCAGCCTGGGCGCCCTGGCGGTGGGGCTCGACCAGTCCCTCGCCCTGGACTCCGCCGAGCCGGGGGTCACCCTCACCCACGGTCCTCGGCACTGGTCCTTCCTCGACCGCTTCCTCCCGGCCTACGCCGCCGAGCTGGAGGCCTTCGTCGCCATGATCGGCGGCGCACCGTCCCCCTGCACCGTCCGCGACGCCCTCCAGGCGCAGCGCCTCGCCGAGGCCTGCGACCTCTCGCGGCGCCGCGGGGCGCCCGTCCGCCTCCAGGAGATCCCCGACACGAGGTGACGACTCGCCAACAGTTCCGACCGATCCGCCACCCCGACGACCCGTGGGCAGGACAAACGCATAGTTTGTCACCAACCACATCAGCACCGCACAACCCGCCCGGAGCGCGACGACGCTGCTCCGTCACGAGAGGCACCACGATGAACCGCACCGTCAAGACCACCCTCGCCCTGGCGCTCGCCACCTCGACGGCCCTCAGCATGGCGGCCTGCAGCTCCTCCGGCGGCAAGCAGACCATCGAGTCCGCGGCGGGGGGTGCGGCGGGCAACGCCGGCACCCCGACCATGACCGTCGCGATGATCACGCACCAGGCCCCCGGCGACACCTTCTGGGACATCATCCGCAAGGGTGCCGAGGCCGGCGCCAAGAAGGACAACGTCAAGCTGGAGTACACCAACGATCCCGACGCCACCAAGCAGGCCCAGCTGGTGCAGGCGGCCATCGACAAGAAGGTCGACGGCATCGCCGTGACCAGCCCCAACACCGGTGCGCTGGGCCCCGTCATCAAGAAGGCCGTCGCGGCCGGCATCCCGGTGACCATGTTCAACGCCGGCGGCACCGACGCGATGGGCCTCGGCGCCATCGGCTACTTCGGGCAGGGCGAGACGGACGCGGGCATCGCCGTCGGCGAGCGCATCGCCAAGGCCGGCGGCAAGCGGGTGGTGTGCGTGATCCAGGAGCAGGGCCAGCAGCAGCTCGAGGACCGGTGCGACGGCGTCAAGAAGGGCGCCGCCGGCGTCAACGTCGACCGCATCTACGTCAACGGCCGCGACGACTCCGCCGTGACGACGACGATCCAGGCCAAGCTCACCCAGGACAAGGCGATCGACTGGGTCGTCACCCTGGGCGCCCCCTTCGCCCTCGACGCGGTGAAGTCCATCGCCGGGTCCGGCAGCTCGGCCAAGCTGGGCACCTTCGACACCAGCAAGGAGCTCGTCAACGCCGTCAAGGACGGCAAGGTCGAGTGGGCCATCGACCAGCAGCCCTACCTGCAGGGCTACCTCGCCGTCGACGCGCTGTGGTTCTACAAGACCAACGGCAACACCCTCGGCGGTGGCAAGAACGTCGCGACCGGCCCCGCGTTCATCGACAAGGCGAACGTCGAGAAGGTCGCCCAGTTCGCCGCGAACGGCACCCGATGAGCACGGCCACCGACCTCGAGCCGGGCCGCCCGCCTTCGTCCCCCGCCGCGGGGGACGACCGGGTCCGCACCAAGTCACCGACCGCGCTGCTGCTCGGTATGCCGGCCGTGGGCGCCCTCATCGGAGCGGTCGCGCTCGCGGCCCTCTTCCTCGCGGTGGCACCGGCCTTCCGCAACGTCGCCAACATCGGGACGATCCTCTACGCGGCGTCGACGATCGGGATCATGGCGGTCTTCGTGTCGCTGCTGATGATCGGTGGCGAGTTCGACCTGTCCACCGGTGTGGCTGTGACCTTCTCGGGCCTGGCCGCGGCGCACCTCGCGTGGTACCTCGGCCTGAACGTCTGGGTCGGCGTCCTCCTCGCGCTCGTCCTGTCGCTGGCGGTGGGCGCCTTCAACGGCTGGCTGCTGCACGTCACCGGGCTGCCGAGCTTCCTGGTCACGCTGGGCACGTTCTTCGTGCTGCAGGGCGTCAACCTGGCCGTCACCCGCATCGTGACCGGCGGCGTCTCGTCCAACTCGATCAGCGACATGGACGGGTGGGCGAGCGCGCAGAAGGTCTTCGCCTCCGGGTTCTCGATCGGGCCCGTCCGCATCGAGTCAGTGGTCCTCTACTGGTTCGTCCTCACCGCGATCCTGGCTTACGTCCTGCTGCGCACCCGCGTCGGCAACTGGATCTTCGCGGTGGGCGGTGACGCCGCCGCGGCCCGCGCCGTCGGTGTGCCGGTGACGGCCACCAAGATCGGGCTGTTCATGGGGACGGGCTTCGCGTCGTGGCTCGTCGGCATGCACATCCTGTTCAACTACAACAACGTGCAGTCCGGCCAGGGCGTGGGCAACGAGTTCATCTACATCATTGCCGCGGTCATCGGCGGCTGCCTGCTGACCGGTGGCTACGGGTCCGTGCTGGGTGCCTCGATCGGGGCGCTGATCTACGGCATGACCAACCTCGGCATCAACTACGCCGGCTGGGACGTCGACTGGCTCAAGACCTTCCTCGGCGTCATGCTCCTCGGCGCGACGCTGGTCAACATGTACGTCAAGAGAAGGGCGGACGCGGCATGAGCGCGACCAAGACCGCGCCGACCCACGAGGGCGGCCCCACCACGGCCATCCTGGAGATGCGCGACTGCGGCAAGAGCTATGGCAACGTCCAGGCCCTGCGCGGGGTCTCGCTGTCGGTGCGCCAGGGTGAGGTCACCTGCGTCCTCGGCGACAACGGTGCCGGCAAGTCCACGCTGATCAAGATCATGGCGGGGCTGCACGACTACAACGTCGGCGAGATGTTCGTCAACGGCGAGCAGCGGCACTTCTCCTCGCCGCGCGAGTCGCTGGGCAGCGGCATCGCCACCGTCTACCAGGACCTGGCGCTCGCCCCGCTGATGTCCGTGTGGCGCAACTTCTTCCTCGGCAACGAGCTCAAGAAGGGCCTCTTCAGGATGGACATCCCCACCATGAAGCGGGTCTGCGGCGAGGAGCTCACCAAGATGGGGATCGTCATCCCCGACCTGGACCGCCCCATCGGCAGCCTCTCGGGAGGCCAGAAGCAGTGCATCGCGATCGCCCGAGCCATCTACTTCGGCGCCAAGGTGATCATCCTCGACGAGCCCACCGCGGCGCTCGGCGTCAAGCAGTCGGGCGTGGTGCTGAAATACATCATGAAGGCGCGTGACGCCGGCCTCGGCGTCGTCTTCATCACCCACAACCCGCACCACGCCTACCTCGTCGGCAACCACTTCGTGATCCTCAAGCTGGGCCGCGTGGTCCTCGACGCCCACCGCGACGAGGTCACCCTGGACGAGCTGACGGAGGAGATGGCGGGCGGCAAGGAGCTCGCCGACCTCTCGCACGAGCTGCGCGCGGCGGACCCCGGCAAGGTCGTCGACCCGAGCACCGTGAAGCACGGTGGGATCGACGCGCCCACGGTCGACATCCCCAAGGTCCGCGACTAGGGCCGCGCGGGAGGTTCGCTCTCGTCGAGAGGCGGCAGATGGGGGTCATCCGAGCTGGTTGACCCCCATCTGTCGCCTCTGACGCGTGCTCGCGGCTCGCCTTGGCGGCGGGGCGGCTGGGTCAGAGGGTGAAGGCCTCTCGGAAACGCTCGAGCGCCACCTCGCTGTCGCCGGACGCCCACCCCTCGAGGGCGACCACACCGGCATACCCCATCTCGGCCAGGGCCCGCGCCACGCCCGGATAGCTGATCTCGCCCGTCCCCGGCTCGCACCGTCCGGGCACGTCGGCCACCTGGATCTCGCCGATGAGATCGCCTGCGCGGCGGCACAGCTCGATCAGGTTCCCCTCGCCGATCTGCGCGTGATAGAGGTCGAGGTTCATGCGCAGCGCCGGCGATCCGACCGACTCCAGCAAGGTGATCACGTCCGAAGCCCGGGCGAACGGCACGCCGGGGTGGTCGACGTCGAGGTTGAGGTTCTCCAGCTGGAAGGTCACGCCCTCGCTCTCGCCCAGGGCGGCCACGCGACGCAGCGTCCGCTCGGCGGCGAGCCAGTCGCGAGGCGTCACGACCGACTGCGGGCGGTTCGGCATACCACCCTCTCCGAGACCCGTGCCGTGCAGGTTGAGGTGCGGGTCGCCGAGGCGATGGGCCACGGCCACCGACTCCCGGGCGGTGCGCAGCAGCTCGTCCGCGCCCGCGGGGTCGATGAGCTCGCCGTGCGTGTAGCCCGTCATCGAGGTGAACCGGGCGCCCGTCGCCGCGAGCGCGTCGATGTCCTTGGTCGTCCAGTCCCACAGCTCGACCGCGAAGCCCAGCTCGTGCAGCCGGCGCACGCGGTCCAGGTGGGGCAGGTCGAGCAGCTGCATCTCGGAGCACACCGCGAGGTCGAACCCGGGGTGCTGCGAGGCGCCCTCGAGCGGTGCTGAGGTGGTGGTCATGCCGACTCCTTCGTCCTGCAACGGTGTGAGGTCAAATGTAAGGACAATCTATTGACATTGTCCACACCTGCGCCTTCACTTGTGATAGCGATACGAGCAAGGACGCTACGAATCCGCGTGCTGCGGAAGGCAGAAGGAGACGAGGATGTCCCACGGCAGTCCCACCAGCAGTCCCAGCGGGGTGACGCTACCGCCCCTCCGACCGGGCCCGCACCAGCGGCGCCTGGACCTGATCGCCGTCGTCGCGACGTTCGGCGGTCTGCTGTTCGGCTACGACACGGGCGTGATCAACGGCGCCCTCGAGCCCATGAAGACGGACCTCGGCCTGACCACCGTCACCGAGGGTCTGGTGACGGCGACGCTGCTCATCGGCGCCGCGGTCGGAGCGCTCGTCTCGGGCGTGCTCAACGACAACCTGGGCCGCAAGAAGACCCTGACCCTGATCGCCGTCGTGTTCTTCGTCGGCACGCTGGGCTGCGTCTTCACGCCGGGGCTCTCGATCATGCTCGTCTCTCGCTTCGTCCTCGGCCTCGCGGTCGGCGCGGCGTCGGCCACGGTCCCCGTCTATCTGTCCGAGCTCGCCCCCACCGAGCGCCGCGGCACCCTCAGCGGACGCAACGAGCTGGCGATCGTGCTCGGCCAGATGCTGGCCTTCATCATCAACGCGATCATCGCGAACGTCTGGGGCCAGCACGAGGGCGTGTGGCGCTACATGCTCGCGGTGTGCGCCATCCCGGCCGTGTTCCTGTTCTTCGGGATGCTCCGTATGCCGGAATCGCCGCGGTGGCTCATCGCCAAGGGACGCTACGACGAGGCCCTCGAGGTGCTCATGCAGGTCCGCAACGAGGACCGCGCACGCGCCGAGCTCGGCGAGGTGGAGCAGCTGGCCGAGGAGGAGGCCGAGTCCCACAAGGGCGGCTGGTCCGACATGGCCGTCCCGTGGATCCGCCACCTCGTGATCATCGGCTGCGGCCTCGCCGCCGCCCAGCAGGTCACCGGCATCAACTCGATCATGTACTACGGCACCCAGCTGCTGAGGGAGGCCGGCTTCTCCGACGGGGCGGCGATCATCGCCAACGTCGCCAACGGCGTCCTGGCCGTCGTCGGCACGGCCCTGTGCCTCTTCGTCGTCATCGACAAGGTGGATCGCCGCAAGCTCATCATCTTCGGCTTCTGCGCCACGACGACGGTCCACGGCCTCATCACCATCGCCGCCACCGTCATGCCGGCCGGCACCGCACGCGCCTGGGTGATCCTGGCGCTCTCCGTGACCTTCGTGTTCTTCATGCAGTGCTGCCTCAACGCGCCGGTCTGGGTCGCGCTGTCCGAGATGTTCCCGCTGCGCATCCGCGGCTTCGGCATGGGGATCTCGATCCTGTGCATGTGGCTGGTCAACGCCGCGCTGACCTTCTCGTTCCCCGTGATCGTGGGCGCGGCCGGTCTGCAGGGGATGTTCGGCCTGTTCTTCGTGATCGGCCTGGCGGCGATCTTCTTCCTGTGGAAGATGCTGCCCAACACCAGCGGTCGTTCCCTCGAGGAGCTCGAGGAGAGCTTCTCCCGGGGCGAGTTCGTCTGAGCCGTATGACGAGAGGCGGGGTGTCGGTGATCCGGCGCCCCGCCTCTCGCGTGCCCGCCGTGTGGGCGGACGCGTGCAGGAAGTGACTCGTCGGGTCGCGCGGAGCTCTCGAACGTCGGGCTAACCGGACGGGTGCGCCCCGAGGGGTCAGTTGCTGTCGAGTGTGGGCGGGTTAGCGGGCTGGGTGCGCCCCGACGGGTCACTTGTTGTCGGGTGTGTCGGCCCGTGCCCGGTGCCCGGTCTCTCGCGTGGCTGCCGCGAGCGCCGGGTGCAGGAAGTGACCCGTCGGGTCGCGGGGGGCTCCCGAACGTCGGGTCAACGGCCGGGTGCGCCCCGAGGGGTCAGTTGTTGTCGGGTGTGGGCGGGTTAGCGGGCTTGGTGCGCCCCGACGGGTCACTTGTTGTCGGGTGCGGCGGGGACGGAGTGGGTGGGGGAGGTCAGTCGTGGGCGCCGGGGACGGTCTGGTCCCAGTCGATGACGGAGCCGGTCACGACGCCGCTGCGGTCGGACAGCAGGTAGACGACCATGTCGGCGATCTCGTCGACCTGCCCCAGCTTGCCCATGGGGAGGGCGGCGGAGGCTTCCTCGAGCCACCCGTCCTGCGCACCGTGGAAGCGCCGCTGCACCTCGTCCTCGCCCGGCGTCTCGGTCCAGCCGATGTTGAGGCCGTTGATGCGGATGCGGTCGAAGCGGTGGGCGTACGCCGCGTTGCGGGTGAGTCCGGCCAGCCCGGCCTTGGAGGCGACGTAGGGCGCGAGGTATGGCTGGCCGCCGTGGGAGGACATGGTCAGCACGTTGACGATCGTGCCGGGGGCGCCCCGGCGGCGCATGTCCTCGACGGCCGCCTGCATCGTGAAGAACGGCGCCACGAGGTTGACCGAGAGGTGTTGCTGCAGCAGCTCGGGCGTGGTGTCGAGCAGGGATCCGCGCGAGGTGAGGCCGGCGGCGTTGACGAGCCCGTCGACCCGGCCGAAGCGCTCGACCGTCGCGGTGACCGAGGCGCGTGCCTGGTCCACGTCGGCCAGGTCGGTCTGCACGAACTCCACGCGGTGCGAGCCGTGCTCGCGTGCCAGCTCGTCGGCCGCCGCCGACCCGACGTCCGCGCGGCGCCCGGTGACGACGACGCGGGCGCCCTCGCGCAGGGCGGCCCGCGCCACGGCGGCGCCCACGCCCTGGGTGCCGCCACTGACGAGGACCACCCGGTCCTGGAGGAGCTCGCGCATCAGGCCGCGCCCCCGGTCGTGGGGCCCGCGGCCGTGGCGGCTTCGGTCGTTGCGCTCGCGAGCGGACCGGTCGACGCCGCGTCGGACGCCGAATCGAGCTCGGTCACCGGGAGCCGAGCGGCCAGCGCCGAGCGCACCCGGTCGGCCTGGCTGGGTGGCGCCATCCCGTCGACGGGCTGCTCGGCGTCCAGGTCGGCGGGGAAGGCGTAGCCCTCCGCCGACGCGGCGATCGCGTCGTGGAGGCGGGCGGTCGGCATACCGGCGTCCTGGCGGGAGAGCAGGACCGGATAGACGGCCTCGACCACGCGGCGCCGGTCGACGCGCTCCATGGCCCGGCCGAACGCCGAGGAGATCTGCAGGAGGTTGGCCATGCGGCGGATGTCGGTCGAGTGGTTGGTGCCGGCGGCGTGGAACAGCGCGGGGTTGAAGAACACGGCGTCGCCCTTGGCGAGGGGCAGCTGCACGTGGTGGTCGCGGAAGTAGTCCTGGAACTCCGGCAGCCAGTAGGCGACGTAGCCGGGCTCGTAGCGGTGCGAGTGGGGGAGGTAGAGGGTGGGGCCGCTCTCGACGGGCATGTCGACGTGCGCCACGGCGCCCTGCAGGGTCAGCATCGGCGACATCAGGTGGACGTGCCGGGGGTAGCGCTCGCTGACCTCCGGCCCGAGGAACCCCAGGTGGTAGTCGCGGTGCACGGTCTGGCCCGCCCCGCCCGGGTTGACCACGTTGACCTGCGAGGTGACCTGGTAGCCAGGACCCAGCCAGGCCGTCGCCGCCAGCGCCACGAGGTCGTTGGCGTAGTAGTCGACGAACGCCTCGGGGTCGGTGACGGCGAGCTTCTCGAGGGCGTTCCAGACGCGGTCGTTGGCCCCGGGCCTGGCGAAGTGGTCGCCCGCCACGCGGCCGGAGGCGCGCTGCTCCTCGATGATCGTGCGGAAGCCGTCGCTGACCCGGTCGACCACGTCGTGCTCGAAGGCGCCCTGCAGCACCACGATCCCGGGCCCCTCGGACAGGGCGCGGGCCAGCTCGGCCTGCACCTCGCGGGCGGCCTCGGGCCCGGTGCCGAGCGCCTCGCGCAGCCGGTCGGCGCGATAGAGCAGCACCTCCTGCTCGACGGCCTGGGCGTGCGGGTATGCCGTGGCGTCGGTGCGGGCCTCGAGCACCGCGCGCAGGTCCTCGAGGCGGCAGTCCTGCGCCGTGTAGGTCGGGCTGGGAGCCGGGCGGGTCGTGGTCGGCATGGCGTCTCCTCGTCGTCGTGGTCCTTCCCTTCCATGGTGGCTCGCGGACCGGCCGTCGGCTGGGGTCAAAGGCCTCAGATAGACCTCAGTCGCGATCAGGCCTACCGTCGGGGAATGAGGCCGCCGCACCCCCTCAAGGACATCGCCGCCCAGGCCGGCCTGTCCGAGGCCACCGTCGATCGCGCGCTGCACGGGCGCAGCAACGTGAGCGCCGCGGCCGTGCGGGCCGTCGAGCAGGCCGTGCTCGAGCTCGACCGGCAGCAGTCGCAGCTGCGGCTCGGCGCGCGCACCGTGCTGGTGGACGTCGTGATGCAGGCGCCGGCGCGGTTCACGGGCGCTGTGCGGACGGCGCTCGAGGCCGAGCTGGCGTGGGTGCGGCCAGCGGCCGTGCGGGCGAGGTTCCACCTGCGCGAGCGGGCCGACGTCGAGGAGCTCGTGGAGACGATTGACCGGGTCGGGTCGGGAGGCCGCACCTCGCAGGGGCTGCTCCTCAAGGCCCCGGACGACCCGGCCATCGCGGCGTCGGTGGACCGGGCGGCGGGGCGCGGCATACCGGTGGTCACCCTGGTCACCGACGTCCCGAGCAGCAGGCGGGTGGCGTATGTCGGACTGGACAACCAGCAGGCGGGGGCGACGGCAGCCTTCCTGGTGTCGCGCTGGCTGACCCCGCGAGGCGTGGGTGGCGGCCAGGGGCGGCGGGTGCTGGTGACGATGAGCCGCTCGACCTTCTTGGGGGAGCATGAGCGGGTGCGGGCGTTCGAGGACGAGCTGGCGGTGCTGCGGCCGGAGGAGCCCGTGCTCGTGGTGTCGGACGCGGACGGGCTCGATGCCGCCACGGGCGACCTGGTCGGGCCGGCGCTCGACGAGGAGCCGGGCGTGTGCGCGGTCTACTCCGTCGGTGGTGGCAACCGCGCCACCCTCGCCGAGCTGCGGCGCCGGGGGCGACGGGTGGAGGCCTACGTCGCGCACGACCTCGACGAGGACAACGTCGCGCTGCTCCGCTCGGGGGCCATCGACGCGGTGATCCACCACGACCTGCAGAGCGACTGCCGTCGGGCCGTCCGTCAGGTGCTGAGGCACCACCGGCTGGTGTCGGGTGCCCCGCTGACCGTGCCGGCGTCGTTGGAGATCATCACGCGCTACAACCTGCCCACGCGCTGGATCGACCCGGCCTGAGCGTCAGGCGTTGAGGTCGACCTCGACGACGCGCCCCTCGGCGGCGGACCGGGCGGCGGCGTCGGCCAGCACCAGGGCGGCCCAGCCGTCGTGGAAGCCCACCGGCACCGGCGCGTCCTCGCGGATGGCGGCGACGAACGCCGCGAGCTCGCGCTGGTAGGCCGCGGCATACCGCTCGAGGAAGAAGTTCTGGTAGGGCTCGCGCACCTCGACCGCGTCGGCGGTCCAGCGCCGCACGACGGTGTCGGTGACGTTGCCGGCCTCGAGCAGCCCCTTCGAGCCGAAGGCCTCCAGCCGTTGGTCGTAGCCGTAGGCCGCGTGCCGCGAGTTGGTGATCGTCACCTGCTGGCCCTCGCGGCCCGTCAGCACCACCACCGCGGAGTCGTAGTCGCCGAGACCGCGGATGTCCTCGCTGAACTGCGCCGTCCCCGAGGCGAACACGCTGACGACGTCCGGCACGAAGTGCCGCGCCATGTCGAAGTCGTGGATCGTCATGTCGCGGAAGATCCCGCCGGACACCGCGAGGTAGTCCGTCGGCGCGGGCGCGGGGTCGCGGCTGATGATGGACAGCTGCTCCAGGCGGCCGATCTCGCCCGCGGCGACCCGCGCGTGCAGCGCCGAGAAGTGCGGGTCGAAGCGACGGTTGAAGCCCAGCATGATCGGCGTGGTCGCGGCCGACGCCTTGCCGCGCAGCGCCTCGACGCGGGCGATGTCGAGGTCGATGGGCTTCTCGCACAGGGCGGGCTTGCCGGCGTCGATCGCGGCGTCGATGAGGTCGACGTGCGTGGCGGTGGGGGAGGCGATGATGACGGCGTCGACGTCGTCGGAGGCCAGCACCTCCTCGGGGGTGGCGGCGACGCGGGCGCCGTGCAGCTCGCCCAGCGACTCGGCGGCGGCGGGCACGGCGTCGACGACGGTCGTGAGCTCGGCCCCGGGGGCCGCGGTGACGCTGAGGGCGTGGACCCGGCCGATGCGGCCGCAGCCGATCAGACCGATGCGGACGGGCTGCAGGGACATGCTCGATCTCCTTCGTTCGGCAATTGTTAGTACTATCTGACATGTCCTGGCCACTGTCCAGCCACAGTCCCGAGGAGCGACACCGATGTCCTTCCCCCACAGCCTGCCCGAGCCCCGCCTGCCCGATCCCACCGGGGGTCCCGTCCTGCGCTGGGGCGTCGTCGGGACGGGGTGGATCGCCGAGCGGTTCGTCGCGTCCGTCCTTCGGCATACCAACCACCAGGTGGTCGCGGTCGGGTCCCGGTCCGAGGAGGGCGCCCGCCGGTTCACCGGGCGGCTCGGGGGCGAGCCCCTCGGGTCGTATGCCGAGCTGGTCGCCCACCCGCGCGTGGACGTCGTCTATGTCGCGAGCCCACACCCGCAGCACGTCGAGCACGCCCTGCTGGCCATCGCGGCGGGCAAGCACGTGCTGGTCGAGAAGCCCATCGCGATCGACGCCGCCGGGGCGCGGCGCATCGCCGAGGCCGCCCGTGCCGCAGGCGTCTTCGCGATGGAGGCGATGTGGTCGCTGTGCCTGCCGAAGTTCCGCGTGATCAGCCGGCTGCTCGACGACGGCGTGCTCGGCGACCTGACGCTCGTGTCCGCCGACATCGGCGAGTACTTCCCCGACCGTCACCGCATCCACGACCCGGCGCTCGCGGGCGGCGCGATGATGGACCTCGGCACCTATCCGCTGACGCTGGCGACGTGGGTGCTCGGGGCGCCCACCGAGGTCGCCGCGCAGGGGGTGCGCGGCCCGACCGGCACGATGGCGCAGACGACGATGGCGCTGCGGCACGGCGAGGCGCAGTCGGCGCTGCACGCGAGCGCCCTCGTCGAGACCCCCACCGTCGCCGCGATCAGCGGCTCCGACGCCTGGGTGTCGCTGGACGGCCCGTGGTACCAACCGGGTTCGTTCACCCTGCACGGACGCGGCGGGGGACAGCTGCGCCACCTCGAGGCGGCGACCGCCCACGACGGACTGTTCTGGGAGGCGCTCGAGGTCGCGCACTGCCTCGGCGAGGGGAGGACCGAGAGCGGCATACGGCCCCTCGACGCGACGATCGCGACCCTCGAGGCGATGGACCAGGTGAGGGCCGTGACGGGCGACCGACTGGCCGGGGAGTCCTGAGGGCAGCCTGTGCTCAGCCTGCACGTCTAGGCTCGAGCGCATGGCTGACCGTCACTTCGACCTGATCATCATCGGCACGGGCTCGGGCAACTCGCTCATCACCCCCGAGCTGGCCGACAAGGACATCGCGATCCTCGAGCGGGGCACCTTCGGCGGCACCTGCCTCAACGTCGGCTGCATCCCCACCAAGATGTACGCCTACCCCGCCGACGTCATCACCTCGGCGCAGCACCTCGACCGGCTCGGCGCGTCCTTCCCCTGCGACCCGCAGGTGCGCTGGCGCGAGGTGCGCGACCGGATCTTCGCGGGGCGGATCGACCAGATCGCGGCCGGCGGCGAGCAGTACCGGCGCCAGGACCCGCACATCACGGTGTTCGACGGGAGCGCACGGTTCGTCGGACCCAAGGAGATCGACACCGGCACCGGCGCGACCATCACGGCCGACCAGATCGTCGTGGCCGCGGGCTCGCGCGTCTCGATGCTCGACGTCGACGGTCTGCGCGAGGCGGCCCCCGAGCTCGGCGTCCACACCAGCGACACCGTCATGCGCATGGAGGAGCTGCCGCGCCGCCTGACGATCGTCGGTGGCGGCTTCGTGGCGGCGGAGTTCGCCCACATCTTCGACGCGTTCGGCGTGGAGGTGACCTGGCTCCAGCGCAGTGGCAGCCTGCTGCGCAAGGAGGACGACCTGATCTCGGGGCGGTTCACCGAGCTGGCGGCCGAGCGCTACGACCTGCGGCTCGGCACCCAGATCAGCGCGGCCGAGCGCCGCGACGGCGCGTGGCACCTCACGACCACCGGGCCCTCCGGGTCGGGCGAGGTCGTGGCGGACGCCGTCCTCGTCGCCACCGGGCGCGTGCCCAACGCCGACCAGCTCGGGCTCGCCGAGGTCGGCTATCGGATGGACGGACCCCGCCTGTGGGTCGACGAGCAGCAGCGCACCAGCGTCGAGGGCGTCTGGGCGCTGGGCGACATCAGCAGCCACTGGCAGCTCAAGCACGTCGCCAACCACGAGGCCCGGGTCGTCGCCCACAACCTCACCCACCCCGACGACCTGCGCACGAGCGACCACCGCTACGTCCCCGCCGCCGTCTTCACCCACCCGCAGATCGCGTCGGTCGGCCTGACGGAGCGCGAGCTGCAGGCGGCCGGGCGCGACTACGTCGTCAAGATCCAGGACTACGGCGCCACGGCATACGGCTGGGCCATGGAGGACCAGGTGGGCATCGTCAAGCTGCTCGCCGACCCCGAGACCAAGCTGCTGCTGGGCGCGCACCTCATGGGCTACCAGGCCAGCAACCTGGTGCAGCCGCTCATCCAGGCCATGTCGCTCGGGACCCCCGTCCCCGAGATGGCGCGTGGGCAGTACTGGATCCACCCCGCGATGATGGAGGTCGTCGAGAACGCGTTGCTCGGGCTCGAGCTGTGATCCTCGGCTTCGTCGCCTCGGTGGTCGGCATGCTGATGTATGCCGTCGCCTCCGTCTCGCAGGGATACGCCGCGTCCCGGGCCACCGGGGCCGGGGTCGTGCGGCACCCCGCCTACCTGCTGGGGCTCGGCTGCGACGCCCTCGCGTGGGTGGCCTCGCTGGTGGCGCTGCGGTCGTTGCCCCTCTTCGTCGTCCAGTCGCTGCTCGCGGGCTCGCTCGCCGTGACGGTGCTGCTGGCGACCGTGGTGCTGCGCGTGCGGCCCCGCCCGCGCGACTGGGTGGCCATCGCCGTCGTCACCGCCGGGCTCACGGGGGTCGCGCTGTCCTCCGGCTCGGAGTCCGCGACCCCACCGCCCAGCTGGTATGCCGGGGCCGTGGTCGCCCTCGTCGCGGTCGCGCTCGTGGCGTCCGCCGCCCTGTGGCGCCGCGGTCACCCGCTCGTGCTGGGCGGGCTGGCCGGCGTGGGCTTCTCGGGGCTGGCGCTCGCGGCCCGTGCGGTGCACGAGCCGTCCGGCGGCGGGCTCGCGATGGTCACCGGCGTCCTGACGCAGCCGGCCGCGTGGGCGCTCGTCGCCTCCGGCGTGGTCGGCGCCGTCATGTATGCCCGTGGCCTCGAGCATGGCTCCCTCGGGCCCGTGACCGCGGTGATGTGGGTCGTCGAGGTGCGGCTGCCCGGCGTGGTCGGGGTGGCCGTGCTCGGTGACGGTGTGCGCGCCGGCTGGGCTCCGGCGGCCCTGGTCGGCGTGGCGCTGGCGGTCGCCGGGTGCGTGGCGCTGGCGCTGAGCCCGGCGCAGGAGGCCGTGGGCGCCTGACGGGGTGCTGGTCGGGCGGCAGACGCGCGCGTGCTCGGCGGCGGGCGCGTGCGCGGGGGTGATCGGTGCAGGTCAGGTGTCAGATGTGACGTGCGACCTGCACCGATCCCGCGCCAGGGCTCGCGGGGCCGCCGGCCAGGGTGGCGGTCAGCGGGTGGCGCCGGTGACGAGCCAGGCATCGGAGCGGGCGCGCAGGCCGAGCGCGATGCCGCGCAGGGTCATGAAGACGCTGAACCCGACCCACAGCCACATCACGGCGGCGGGGTCGTCGAGGGGGCCGGCGACGTGGCGGACGACCACCACGACGGGGATGTAGGCCACGAGGAGCGCGAGCTGTGCCCACGCCAGCCAGCGGGTGTCGCCGGCGCCGATCAGGACGCCGTCGAGCACGAAGACCCACCCCGAGATCGGCTGCGTCAGCGCCACGACGACGAGGCCGGCGGCGAGGGCGGCCTGCGTCTCGGGGTCGCTCGTGAACAGGTGCGGCAGCACGGTGTGCAGCGCGAGGACCAGGGCGCCGAGGACCGCGCCGCCGATGATGCCCCACCGGATCATGAGGGTGGTGGCGGCGCGGGTGCCTGCGGTGTCGCCGGCGCCGAGGGCCTTGCCGGTCATGGCCTGGGCGGCGATGGCCAGCGCGTCCAGGGCGAAGGTCAGGAAGCTCCACACCGTCGCGCTCACCTGGTAGGCGCCGAGCGGGACGTCGCCCAGCCCCGCCGCGACCCACGTGGTCAGCAGCAGGACCGTGCGCAGGGCCAACGTGCGGATGAGCAGCGGTATGCCGCCCCGCGCGGCCACCAGCACGCGTCCCGGATGCGGGCGCAGGGAGGCGTCGAGCCGCCGCGCTGCCCGCACCACGACCAGGATCAGGGCGATCGCCATACCCCACTGGCTGATCACCGTGCCGATGGCCGAGCCGACGATGCCGAGGTGCAGGCCGTAGACGAGCAGGACGTTGAGGACGACGTTGCACGTGAAACCGGCCACCGACACGACCAGGGGCGTGGTGGTGTCCTGGACGCCGCGGAGGATGCCGGTGGCGGCGAGGACGATCAGCATCGCGGGGATCCCAGCGGCGCTCGCGCGCAGGTAGTGCTCGGCGTGCACAAGGGCGTCCGGGCTCGCGCCGAAGGCGGCCACGAGGGGGCGGGCGAAGGCCGCGACGAGCACGCTGGTGACGAGGCCGAGGGCGGCGGCGAGCCAGACGCCGTCGAGGCCGTTGGCGACGGCACCGCGCTCGTCGCCGGCGCCGACGTGGCGGGCCACGATGCTGGTCGTGCCGTAGGCGAGGAAGACGAAGATGTTGGCGGCCGTCAGGAGGGCGGCGCTCGCGACGCCCAGGCCGGCGAGCTGCGGGGTGCCGAGGTGGCCGACGATGGCGCTGTCGGCGAGGAGGAAGAGCGGCTCGGCGACGAGGGCGAGGAAGGCGGGGACGGCGAGGCGGAGGATCTCGCGCGCGGGGGACGTCGGCTTCTGGGTCTCCCGGTCGCTCGCCACCCGGCGAGGATAGTCGCCGCGACGCCGGGCTCCCAGCGCGTGTCACCGCGCGGTGCCAAGCGCTGGTGAACGACCGGTGACCTGCGGGTTTCGGGCGTGTCGTTGTCCACAGATGTGACTCCTGTGGCGAGCTGGTGTGGAAACCCGCAGGTCAGGACCCCGAACGATGCCTGTGAGTGACATGGCGGTGACAGGGAGCGAGATCTGGTGCTCGAGGGCGGGGGATGGCGTGTCGCGGATGAGACGGTTTGTCCACACCGCGTCCAGCGCGCCCCAGATGGCGTAACTCGGCCGAGAAATCTTCCGTGCACAGGTGGCGCTCGGCATACGTGCTGGTCACAGGGCCGGTGAAGCGTTAGGTCACGGGAAAGTCACACGCCCTCCACAGGCTTGTCCCCAGGCTTGCCCACACGTCACGGCGTGTTGTCCCCAGGTTGTCCACAACCCCCGTTTGCCCGGGCCTCCTCCCGGCCCATACCGTGGCGCAGCAGCCCGTCCGGGTGACGTGATTCGCCCAGGCCCACCAAAGTTATCCACAGGTTTGTCCACACGCGCGCGAGACCCCTCCGGAGGTCGGTGGCGGGGCGGGTATGTCAGTGGTCGGTGGTGGACTGAGACCGTGCAGGGACGGGCCGAGCAGGGCTAGACGAGGGAGCAGACGTGTCGATCGCGGAGCTGGACGACCGTCGGGACTACGGCGCCGAGCGGGGTGGACCCGGCGGCGGTGGGAGTGGCGGCGACGACCGCGTGCCGCCGCAGGACGTGCACGCGGAGCAGTCCGTCCTCGGCTCGATGATGCTGTCCAAGGACGCCATCGCCGACTGCGTCGAGACGCTGCGCGGGCTCGACTTCTATCGCCCCGCGCACGAGACGATCTACGAGGCGATCATCGACCTCTACGGTCGCGGCGAGCCGGCCGACGCCATCACCGTCGCCGACGAGCTGACCAAGCGTGGCGAGATCCAGCGCATCGGCGGGCAGGCCTACCTGCACCAGCTGATCGACGCGGTGCCCACGGCGGCCAACGCCGGCTACTACGCCGAGATCGTGCAGGAGCGCGCCGTGCTGCGCCGCCTCGTCGACGCGGGCACCCGCATCGTGCAGATGGGCTACGGCCAGGGCGGCGACGTCGAGGACATCGTCAACGCGGCGCAGGCCGAGGTCTACCAGGTCGCCGACAAGCGCGGCGGCGAGGACTACATCGCCGTGGGCGAGGTGCTCGAGGCCACGATCGACGAGATCGAGCACGCGTCCGGCAAGAACGGCGAGATGGTCGGCGTGCCCACCGGCTTCACCGAGTTCGACCAGCTCACCAACGGCCTGCACCCCGGCCAGATGATCGTGATCGCCGCGCGACCTGCCGTCGGCAAGGCGCTCGCGCTCGACACCCCCCTCGTCACGCCCACGGGCTGGACGACGATGGGCGAGGTCCAGGTCGGCGACGAGGTCGTGGGCGCCGACGGCCGCCCGGCGCGCGTGGTCGCGGCGACCGAGGTCATGACTGACCGGCCCTGCTACGAGGTCGCCTTCTCTGACGGCTCGACGATCGTGGCCGACGCCCAGCACCAGTGGGTCACCTCTGCGGACGGCGACGAGCAGGTGCGCACCACCGAGCAGATCGCTAGCTCGTATGACGCCGGCGGCGCGCAGCACCTCGTCCGGTCCCGTCGCGACGAGGCCGAGTGGACCATCGTGCGGCTATCGCCCGCGCCCTCGGTGCCGGTGCGTTGCATCCAGGTCGACAACGACGACCACCTCTATCTCGCGGGCCGGTCGATGATCCCGACCCACAACTCCACGCTTGCGCTCGATATCGCGCGCTCGGCGGCGATCCACAACCAGCAGGCCACCGTCCTGTTCAGCCTCGAGATGAGCAAGACCGAGATCACCATGCGTCTGCTGTCGGCCGAGGCGTCCATCCAGCTGCAGAAGCTGCGCAAGGGCGAGCTCGCCGACGACGACTGGACCAAGATCGCCCGCACGACCGGTCGGCTCAGCGAGGCGCCGTTCTTCATCGACGACTCGCCGAACATGTCGCTGATGGAGATCCGCGCCAAGTGCCGGCGGCTCAAGCAGCGCAACAACCTCAAGCTCGTGGTCATCGACTACCTGCAGCTGATGAGCTCCGGCAAGCGCGTCGAGTCCCGCCAGCAGGAGGTCTCGGAGTTCTCCCGTGCCCTCAAGCTCCTGGCCAAGGAGATCGAGGTGCCGGTGATCGCCCTGTCGCAGCTGAACCGTGGACCCGAGCAGCGCACCGACAAGAAGCCGATGGTCTCCGACCTGCGCGAAAGTGGATCGATCGAGCAGGATGCCGACATGGTCGTCCTGCTGCATCGAGAATCCATGTACGAGAAGGAATCTCCCCGTGAGGGCGAGGCCGACGTGATCGTGGCCAAGCACCGTAACGGCCCGACCGGCACGATCGTGGTGGCCTTCCAGGGGCACTACTCCCGCTTCACCAACATGGCGACGAACTTCTAGGCGTTGCGGTGTCGAGATGCAGCGAAGACTTCACAAACGCCGAAGCTATGAATCATAAACGCTGCGTTATGACCCTTGGTGGAAAGTTCATGTTCGCTTATGGACGCAGCCGACCGGCGACCCGGTCGTGTCGCGGCCAGGTGGGATCCTGAGGCTGTGGCGTTTCGCTAGCGCGCCAAACTGGCAGACTCGGCAACATGGACCTGCCAACGCCTGACCGCACCCTGGAGCACCTCTTAGCAACCTTCTTCGGGAAGCCATCTCTGGTGGTGACCACGTTCCTAGTCCTGAACTTCCTGTGGTCGTGGTGGAGTCTCGGCCGAAGCGCACTGTCCTTAGGGGCGGTCCTAGCCATGGGAGTGCCGGGTAGGGCAGGGGAGGGATCGTTGAAGTTGGGCGCGTCGCTTCGCCTTGCGATCGGATGGGCCGCCTTGTATGTGCCTGCATCCTTCATCACACAACTCTGGGCGGGGAGCAGTTACTCCCCGGGTCAGGGTGGTGGGCTCGCTGAACTATTGCGCTGGTCGCTGATCTTTGGGATCGCGGCCGTGGTGGGGTGTTTCCTAGTCACCCCGGCTCTAGCTCCGCGTTTCGGGGACAAGCGATGGGCCCCGCTGACTGGTCTCTTCCTTGGATACCTGCTCGGCGCCGCTTGGGCAGTTGTTGGCTTCACGATGCAAGGCGGCCCCAGAGAAGGTGACTGGTGGGTGGCTCCCAGCATGAGTCTCATCGGCGTGATCGGAGCCGCGTTTCGTATGCGGGTCCGCAGTATCAAGTCGTGGCGCTGAGGCAGGATCGGCAGGCGTCAGGCGACTTCGGCTGAGAACTGCGGCTTGCCCGTGAGGCGGCTCATGGCAACCGTGATCACGAGTGTCTTGCCTGCTGGGACGTCGAACTCCTGCGCGGCACTGGCCACTGGACGTTTAAGGAAGACACACTCGATGCGATGGGTTCCTGGCGACACCGTCATGTTGAAGCTCTTGTTTGATGTCAGCCGGGCCATCTCTTCGTTGTCAACCATCACGACAAGCGGGACAATTGCGCCGTCCAGCCTCTTAACCCGACGAACCTCAAGTTTCGCTGCGCCGCCTGGAGACCTGATGCCACAGTGCGGGCAGGTGGGTGCGCTGTCCGCCACCTGCTTGGTGCACTCCCGACAGTTGATCAGTGCCATTGATAACTCCTCAATCTCCCTTGTAGACCTACTCGACTCTAGCGTTGCGGAAGGTGTCAAGCCGGTTGTGACACGTGTCGTCATGCGGTCTGTATGAGGGCCTCCTGCGTGGGCTGGTTGATCCAGGCGACGGTGGGCAGTTTCGGCGCTTGGGGCCGGCGGCGGGTGAACCGTTCGGGGTTGGCGGCGTAGGCGGCGTCGAGGGTCTGTTGCCGCTGGGCGCGGACCTCGGTCGCGGTGCCGAAGTGCACTGAGGCCGGGGTGTGCAGGCCGATCCCGGCGTGGCGGTGCTCGTGGTTGTAGTAGCTGAAGAAGCCCTCGCAGAACTTCCGGGCATCGGGCAGGGAGCCGAACCGGTCGGGGAAGACCGGGGCGTACTTCAGCGTCTTGAACGCGGCTCGCTGTAGGGGTTGTCGTTGGAGACGTGCGGGCGGGAGTGCGACCGGGCGACACCGAGATCGACCAGGAGCTGGGCGACCGGTTTGGAGGTCATCGAGGTGCCGCGGTCGGCGTGGACCGCCTCGGGGATGCCGTGCACGCCCATGGCCTGCTCGAGCATGCTCTTGGCGATCTCGCCGTCCTCACAGGCTGCGATGGTCCAGGCCACGACGAAGCGGGAGAAGATGTCGAGCACGACGTACAGGTCGTAGTACACCCCCCGCTGGGGGCCACGGAGCTTGGTGATGTCCCAGGACCAGACCTGCCCCGCCTGGGTGGCCACCAGCTCCGGCTTGGTCCTGGCTGGGTGCCTGGCCTGGGCACGGCGCTCACCCGCGGCACCGCTGGCGCGCAGGATCCGGTGCATCGTGGACATTGAGCACAGGTAGGTGCCCTCGTCCAGCAGCGTCGCCCACGCCTGAGCCACCGACTTGTCGACGAACCGGTCACTGGTCAACACCGCCAGGACCTGGACGCGTTCGGCGTCGGTGAGCGCGTTCGCCGGCGCCGGGCGTGCCCTGGTTTCCCGGGCCGGTTTCGTTGCTTTGGAGCGGTAGTGACTGCCGCGCGGGCGGCCCAGCAGGGCGCAGGCGGTCTTGACGTTGGTGTGCGAGGCGAGATCGTCGACCAGCGGGTTGATCACCGCGGCGACCGCCTCGGCGGCTCCGCGCTCTCGGAGAGCGTCTCCAAGAGCGCGTGTGCTTTTCCCACCAGGTCCAATGCCGCCCTGGTCCGGGCCAGCTCAGCCTCGGCCTTCTCCGCCCGAGCCCGCAACGCCTCGATCTCGCGGTCACGCCGGTCCCTGGTGGCCGGGGCCAGCCCGGAGCGGGCGCCGGCCTCAGCAGCCTTGCGCCACTCGATGATGTGCGAGGAGTACAGGCCCTCGCGGCGCAGGATCACACCCCGCTCACCACGATCTGCTGCCTCGTACTCGGCCAAGATGTCCGCCTTGTACTGCGCGGTGAACGTGCGGCGCTTGGGCCGGTCAGCTCGAGGTCCCATACCCCCATCACCAACGCAGGAATCGGCCAGGGTCATCGTCATCGGTTTGCTACTCGCTTCTCGCCCCGTGCAAGGGAAGGAACTCAGCGGACGTGTCTCACCCCAGCCTGACGCACAGGGTTGCCGCAGGGACTATCGCACTAACGGTGTAGGAGGCCCGATCGCCCCAGCAGGGACAGGAGGGTTTTCATGACCGAGAGCAGCAACAGCACGACGCTGGTGGATATGAGTCCACCTTCAGCATCAGGTGATGAGCGGGAGTGCGCGGCGCCGGAGTTGGCGGCGGCCGAGCTGGACGCGGTCGCACGCAAGATTGCCCACCTGCTTTGCGCACCGCTGGCGGTGAGCCTGGCCCTGGACCGAAGGGGGTCGTGGCCTGCGGCGAGGGTGCAATCCAGATCTTGCGTGACCCTGCCCAGGAGGCCAATTTGTGCAAGATGCCTCGCACGAGCTCGTGCAATCCTGGCTGCATCTCGACATGCGGCTTGCCAACACGTGCTGGGCTCGGCTCCTTACGGGGGCACGGCAACCGGCCGAGTGAGGTTTCTCAGAGTTTCTGGACGCGGTGGCTGCACGACCATGATTGAAACTCGAGGACCTCAGCGTCGCCCTGCAGTCGCTGGCTGGCGGCGCTGCGGCTGGTTCGCTCGAAACCGAGAGGCTCGACTTCAAGCGCGACCCTCACTCGGTGACCGGTCGTGGAGCGCCAAGAAATCCACAGGCGCGTCTCGTCGAAGTTTTGGTGGCCGTCGCGACCCAGCCGGACGACGATGCGGAATAGCGCTGACCACAGGTGGCCGGGGGTCCTACGCGTCAGATGATTGGCGCGACCCAAGCTGTCAGGCCGGGCCTGCTGATCCGGTCCACCGGATCTCGCCGTCGACCATCACGTCGGTGGGGGTGAGACCCAGGTTGGCGGCGACACGTGAAGATGCCTCGTGGTCGGGGTGGATGTGGGCGACGAGGTGGTGCACGCCGCGCCGTGCCAGCTCGCCGACCATGAGGCGGGCGGCGCCGGTGGCGTGGCCGTGGCCTTGCCAGGGCGTCCCGATCACCCAGGAGATCTCGGCGGTGTCGCCGTCGACCGGCACCGTCGCCTGCACGTAGCCCACCGGCCGTGGGTCGGGGCCTGCCAGCACGATCCAGTTGAGCCACTGCTTGGAGCCGTCCGCCGAGCGTCCGACGACCTGCCGGGCATAGCGGGCGGCCAGCTCCTCGCGGGTGGGCGGCTCGCCGCCCGTGAACAGATGGAGCGACGGGTCCGCGAGGACCTCGACCATGGCGTCGGCGTCCGCGACGCGCAGCGGCCGCAGGGACAGGGCGGGCGTCATACGGCCAGTTGATCGGCACCCCGCGAGGTCCGCAACCCCGATCCCCGCCGGACACAGTCTCTCGGCCGATCGTCAGGAGCCTGGACCGGACCCGTCAACGCTCCTGACGCGACGAAAATCGATGGCCCGACGCCACGCTCACGCACCGCTCCCACCCCTCACGCCTCGCGACCACGGACGCCGTGCGACAGCACGTCGGCGCCCCGACCCCCGAGAGGAGGGTCGGGGCGCCGCCCGGAGCGGTCAGCGCGTCGCGACGGGATAGCCGACGACCGTCGAGGGCCCGGGGTTCGTGGCGTCGACCGGGGCGCCGACGCCGTTGACGACGGAGTCGATGCCGCCGTCGCCGTCGAGCCACCGGGTCAGCAGGTGGTTGAGCCGCACGCCGGGCTTGGTCGGGGCGACGAACGCCGTCGTCAGGTGGATGCCCTGACGCTGGTTGAAGAAGCTGTAGCTGCCCATGCCCCAGCCCTCGAAAGACCGCACGCCGGACGTGACCTGGAACGCGGGGTAGCCCTTGAAGGTGGGGGTCATCATCCACGCGGACTGGGACGGCACGTCGTACGGCTTCTCGTTCTGGAAGAAGTAGACGCGACCACGCTCGCCGTTCCAGACCACCTCCGTGCGCAGGAAGTGCTCGACGAACAGGCCGTATGCCGTGACGTCGTCCCCGTTGACGATGACGCCGTGATCAGCCGGGTTGGTGGTCCAGCCGACGCCCTCACCGTGGTCGGCGCGCCACGCCCAGATGTTGTCGAGGATGACATCGGAGGCGTCGACCGTCACCGCTGTCGTCGTCGACCCGGCCGCCGCGCCACCGACGCGCAGGAACACGTCGGACACCAGGGTGGGGGTGCTCCCTGCGCCGGCGGACCGACGCTTGGAGCCCGCGTTGCCGTGGGCGTCGCCGACCTGGAGGAT
Organism: Arsenicicoccus sp. UBA6765; assembly: GCF_002453335.1. Classification (NCBI taxonomy): domain Bacteria; kingdom Bacillati; phylum Actinomycetota; class Actinomycetes; order Micrococcales; family Intrasporangiaceae; genus Arsenicicoccus; species Arsenicicoccus sp. UBA6765. The sequence goes on along the minus strand of NZ_DKGR01000028.1, from coordinate 7,608 downwards.
CGTCTTCGAGCGCTTCGGCCCGGCGTCGAGCATGACCCCGCTGATCGTCACCCCCGGCACGGACGACGTCGCGATCACGGGCTGCCCCGTCCGCTGCGAGAGGGCGGGAAGCCCCAGGCCGAGCACGACCGTCCCGGGCTGCGTGACCTTGATCGTCTGCTGCAGCGAGTAGGTGCCCGGGGTGAGGAGCAGGTGCTTCCCCTCGCGCAGCGCCTTGTTGATGGCGGGCACGCGGGACGACGGCGAAGCGATGACGAACTGGTCCAGCGGGATCACGCGGCCCGAGGTCGTGGACGGGCCGGCGCTGTCCGTGCGGACGCCCGGCACGAGGACGCCGCGGGTGCCGTCCGGCTGGGTCACCAGCCGCGGGGTCTCTCGCACGACGGGGGTGCGGTCGATCGTCGTGTAGGGGCCGGGGGCGGTGCTCGGGAAGGTCGACGCGGGCGCGCCGGGCGACCCGACGAACATCTGGTTCCACACGCCGTTGCTCCACCCCGGCAGCGCGGTGTTGCGGACGAAGAACTGCTGCTGAGAGCCGTTGACGACGGGCGGGCCGGTCAGGGTCGAGTTCGCGATGAAGCCGCCGCTGGCGTACTGCGGGCCGGCGGTGCAGTAGTCCATGAGCGTGGTGCGGCCGTTGATGACGACGTCGCGCATCGGCGCGGCCTGCGAGACCGCCCAGAACTGGGTGTCCTTGCGGCAGCCCTCGCCGCCGGCGACGTTGATCGTGAGGTTGGACAGGGAGCGCCAGAAGTTGTTGAGCGCGATGCAGCCGTTGGCGTCGCACTGGTTGTAGACGTTGATCGAGCCGTGGACGACGACGTCCGCCGGCGTCCGCCCCAGCCCGGCGACCTGCGTCCCGTAGCCGACCTGGACGACGAGCGGGTTCGCGGCGGAGCCGTAGGTGCCGGGCTCGAAGACGATGGCGTACCGCTGCGGCCCGAAGTGGTTGGGGACCTGGCGCTGCGCCACCGTGTCGAACACGCCCCGGATCTGCTCGGTGCTCATCGACGGCTTCATCACGAGCACGTTCGGCCCGAGCTGCGGGTCGGCGTAGGCGCGCAGGTCGACGGCCGCAGCCGCCAGCGCGGCCGGGGCTGCGCCAGACAGCTGAGCGGGGGCGGGGACGGTGGAGCGGTGGGCGGGGTTCGCGGCATACGTGATCGCACCCGCAGGCGCGGTCACCGCCCCCGAGAGGGCGATGGTCACGGCGGCTGCGCCGATCGCTCGACGGGCTCGGGGACGGGTGGTGGGGGTTCGCATCATGACTCCTTCGTGATGAGGCGGGGGGGACGTGCGTGCGCCCATTCCCTCACGAAGCGCTCCCCGGTGGGGCGATGGGCGCAGACGGGCCCCTGCCTCGTCGTGGTGCTCGCCCCGCTCACGAGGATGCGGCGGTGGCCATGACGGGGACGTTGTTCGTGCGCATCGCCGCCTGCTCGGACCTGACGGGGTCGACGACCGGTTGCGTTTGGACGAGCCGTGCCCGGGGCGGGTCGGTCAGGAGACCGTGACGGTGATGGTGTGGTGGCCGGTCGCGCCGTTCGGCGCCGGCGGGGCGAGCTCTGCGGTCTGCGGCTGCCCGGTCGCGTCGATCGCTCGTATGCCGATCGTGTGCCGCCCCGACGTGGCCGGCCACTCGTAGACCCACTGGCGCCAGGCGTCGGACGTGGCGTCCGCGCCGAGCCGGGCGTCGACCCAGGGGCCGCCGTCGACCCGCACCTGCACGCCCGTGATGCCGCGGTGCTGCGCCCACGCGACGCCCGCCACGGCGACGGTGCCGGCGGCCACGGTCGCCCCGTCGCGGGGGACGTCGATGCGGGACTGGGTCTTGACCGGACCGAGCGCCGACCAGCCGCGCGGTGTCCAGTAGCCCTGGTCCGCCGCGAAGGTCGTGACCTTGAGCTCGGTCACCCACTTCGTAGCGCTGACGTAGCCGTAGAGGCCAGGCACGACCAGGCGCACGGGGAAGCCGTGCTCGGGCAGCAGGGGCTGGCCGTTCTGCGCGACGACGAGCAGCGCGTCCCGGTCGTCGGTCAGGGCCTCCAGCGGGGTGCCGGCGGTGAAACCGTCGACGCTGGTAGACAGCACCATGTCAGCGCCGTCTCGAACCCGGGCCTCGCGCAACAGCTCTCGCACGGGCCACCCCGTCCAGACGGCGTTGCCGTTGAGGGTGCCACCCACCTCGTTGGAGACGCACATCAGCGTCACCATCGACTCCTGCATGGGCTTGGCGAGCAGGGTCGCCCAGTCGAGGGTGATCTCGCGGTCGACCAGGCCGGTCACGCGCAGGGACCAGCCGGCGGGGTCGACCTGCGGCACGACGAGCGCCGTGTCGATGCGGTAGAAGTCGGCGTTGGGCACGATGAACGGCGTCACGCCGGCGATGCCGAGAGAGGCGCCCGCGGGCACGACGACAGGCTTGGCCACCTTGGGCACCACGAACGCCGCCCGCGCCATCGCCCCGGCTCGCGCACCTCCCGCCACGACGCGCCCCACCGCCACCGCCGCGGCCCCCGCCACGACGGCGGCGACGCCCGACCCCAGCAGGACCCGCCGCGACACCGGCCGCGGCTCGGTCATGGAGACGGCCGCCACGGTTGCCGAGGCGGGAGCCGCCCAGCGCGAGAGCGCCCACATCCCCGCCAGGCCACCGAGCAGCAACGGGACCAGGTCGGTGACGGCGGCCTGGGGGCGGGACAGCACCGCGGCCATGGCGACGCCGACCAGCAGCGCGAGGGCGACCAGGGCGCCCCGCGCCGTGCGGAGCGCCAGGAGCCCGATGCCGCAGGCGAGCACCACGAGGGTGACGGCGATCCCGGCATACAGCACGGTCTTGTCGCTCGTGCCGAAGGTCGCGACCGCGAAGTCCTTGAGCCACGGGGGAGTCCGGTCGACGAAGGCACCCCCCACCGCGTCGATCGGGGACGGCGTCCCGCCCGTCCAGGCGGCTCGCTGGGCGACGCCGGCCAGGAGCTCGGCGACGCCGACGGTCACCGCTCCCGCTGCCAGGCCGACGATCGCTCCCCGAGCGGCCGGGGAGACCCGGTCGCCTGGCCTGTCCGATGTCGCGCCGCCGTCGAGGTTCACGCCACTGACGCTATGCCTGGACCCTGGGAGGTGTGTCCTGCGCCTGCGACGAGCCTGGGCGCCGCGCGAGGCGGGGGCTAGCCTTGGTCCATGAGGAACGGCGTTCCTCGCGACAGTCCTCAGCGAGTGCGGTTCTGCCGATCGTCCGACGGGACGACGATCGCCTACGCCGTCCACGGGGCCGGGCCCCCGCTGGTTCTCGACAGCTGCTGGCTGAGCCACCTCGAGTTCGACTGGCAGTCGCCGGTATGGCGTCACTACCTCGTCGAGCTGGGGCGCACGCGCACGGTGGTGCGGTTCGACGAGCGCGGGCACGGGTTGTCCGACCGCGAGGTCACCGACTTCGGGCTCGAGCGGCGCATCGAGGACCTCGTCGCGGTGGTGGAGGACGCGGGGCTGGAGCGGTTCGCGCTGATGGCGATGGCGCAGGGCGGCCCGGTGGCGCTGCACTACGCGGCGCGGCATCCCGAGCGAGTGACGCACCTGGTGTGCGCCAGCACCTACGCCGGCGCCCTGCGCCACGTCACCGACGACGACCGCGAGCTGGAGGCGGCCTTCGAGGCGATGATCCGCGCGGGCTGGGACCGCCGCGACCCCGTCTTTCGCCGGGTCTTCACGTCGATGATGATCCCGGACGCGACCGAGGAGCAGATGCGCTGGCTCGACGACCTGCACCGCCGCGCGGTGAGCGCGCGCACGGCCTACGAGTCCCGCCGGCAGCGGGGTCAGGCCGATGCGACCGACCTGCTGGCGACCCTCGACGTCCCGACCCTGGTGGTGCACTCGCGGCACGAGCGGATGAACGACGTCGAGCACTCGAGGATCCTCGCCCGCGGGATCCCGGGCGCCCGACTGGTGCTGCTCGACAGCCGCAACCACATCCTGCTCGAGGACGAGCCGGCCTGGCCGGTGTTCCTCCGCGAGGTGTCGGCCTTTCTCGCGGAGGGCGCGGACGGTGGTGTCGCGCCGGCGGTCTCGGCGCGCGAGCTGCTCACCCCGCGCGAGGGCGAGGTGCTGGCGCTCGCGGCGCAGGGGCTCGACAACGCCGGCATCGGCGCCACCCTGTCGCTCAGCGTCCGCACCGTCGAGCGGCACCTCCAGAACGCCTATGCCCGCCTCGGCGTCGGCGGCCCCACGGCACGCGCGGCCGCCGTGGCGCAATGGGTCCGCGAGGGGTGAGCGAGCACGAGCGGGCGGGGGCGGGCGGGGGCGACTACGCGCGGGCTGGGCGCGCGGCCTCGCGTTGGGTGGCGGCACCGATGCGATCCCGTGGCGTGCCGGCCTAGCGTCGGCTTGTCGGGCCGAGCAGCGGCCCCCAGCACGAGGAGCGCACCATGAGCAAGGCAGCCATCAGCCTGACCACCGGCCTGGAGGACCCGGAGCGCGTCACCGTCGCGTTCCTCGTCGCCGTCGGCGCCGCGGAGTCGGGCCGAGAGACCACGATGTTCCTCACCAAGGAGGCCGTGCGCCTCGCCGTCGACGGGGTCGCCCGGGGGGTCGCCTGCGACGGGTGCCCGCCCCTGCCGACCCTGCTCTCGCGGTATGCCGCCGCGGGCGGCACCATGATCGTCTGCGGGATCTGCGTGGACGCCAAGGGGCTCGACCCGTCGACCTTCCTCGACAACGCCCGCAAGGGTGGGTCCGTCCAGCTGTGGGAGTGGATCGGCGACGAGGGGGCCACGACCTTCAGCTACTGAGACTCGGGGCGGCAGGCGCCGTCGCGCGGGACATCACCCGCGATCCGCCCGATGACCGGGGGGTGAGCGGCCCCTCCGCGGGACTCGCTGATCACGCTCGCCGACGCGCGCTTCTCCGTGAGCGAGATCTCCCACCTCGACTCCGGTCGGCCCTCATCGCCGCCCTCGCGGCCCGCCACCCGGCCGTCGAGCAGCTGACCGCGGACCTGGAGGCTGGCCTCGCCCGGCTCCACGACCCCGCCATGGAGAGACCGGCCGCCTGGACCCTCGCCAACATGGCCTTCGCCCGCGGCCGCGTCGTGCGGGCGGTTCGTCATACCGGGTCCGCCCTCGCACCCGCATGCCGCAGCCACCCTCGACGGGCCGTCCTGCACGTGCCAGCCTGGACGCCATGCAGCACGACCGGCGGGTGCACCCCGCTCTGGCGGGCCTGGTCCACCGGATGTCGGGCTATGACCTGCGCCTCGACCCGCGCGCGGTGCACCACGGCGTGCCCGGCCCGAGCGCGACCGTCATCATCAGCTTCGACGAGCCGCTCGACGTGACCTGGTGCGACCAGCCCGACGCGCGTTCGCGGCAGTGGCTGCTCGCCTCCGGGCTCCACACCCGCCCGGCGCTGATCCGCACCCACGGCGTGCAGCACGGCATCCAGCTGGACCTCACGCCGGCCGGCTGCCGTGCGCTGCTGGGGGTGCCAGCCGCCGCGATCGCCCGCGGTCTCGTCGCCCACGCCGACCTGCCCACGGGCATCCCCCACGACCTGCACGAGCGGCTGGCGGGGCTGAATCGGTGGGGCTGGGACGCGCGGTTCGCCCTGCTCGAGGAGCATCTGCTGCAGGTTGCCTCCCGCGAACGGTCCGTCGTGCCAGACGATCTCGCGCACGCGTGGCGGCTGCTCCACCGCCGGGGCGGGCGGGTGACGGTATCCGGCCTCGCGTCCGAGGTGGGCTGGTCGCGGCGCCACCTGGTCACCCGCTTCACCGGCGAGTTCGGGCTGCCGCCGCAGGAGGTCCGGCAGCTCCACAGGTTCGGTGCGGCGATGCGCCTCGCGCGCGCCGGGCAGCCGTGGGTCGAGGTCGCCGCCCGCGCGGGGTATGCCGACCAGGCCCACCTCAGCCGCGAGTTCCGTGCACTCGCCGGGCAGACGCCCACGCAGTGGCGGTCCGAGGTGTTCCCCATCGTTCAAGACGATCCGGCGTGAGCCGCAGGAGGCTGGAGCCATGACCACACCAACCCTGTTCCACAGCGTCCACTTCGACGACGCCGACGCGGGCCTGACCTTCCTGCGGGCGCTGGGCTTCGACGAGCGCGCGGTCCACCGCGACCCCGACGACCCGAGCACGGTCGTGCACGCCGAGCTCGCCTGGGGCGCCGCCGGTGGCGTCATGTGCGGCTCCGCGGGGCGGGCCGTCCCGTCCGGCAGCGACTACCAGCGGCGCGTCGGCGTCGCCACCTGCTATCTCGTCGTCCCCACCGACGAGCAGGTCGACGAGGTCCACGAGCGCGCGCTCGCGGCGGGCGGCACCTCGCTCATGGCGCCGTCGGACCAGGACTACGGCGGCCGGTCGGCCTCGGTCGCCGACCCCGAGGGCAACCAGTACTCCATCGGGTCCTACGCGGGGGCGTGAGGGCGGGCCGGGGCCGTGCAGCCGTGCCAGGCCCGGGCGCGTCAGCGGCGGGGATCGATGATCGTGATGCCGGCGGGCGCGGCCGTGTCCATCGCGGGCAGCAGCCGCGCCGCGTCCGCCAGGCCGACGACCCGCTCGACCAGGTCCTGCGGTCGCAGCGCACCGCCCTCGATCAGCGCCAGCATCCCGGGGTAGTCCGCGGCCGCCATGCCGTGGCTGCCGAGCAGGTCGAGCTCCCAGGCGATCACGCGGTCCATGGGGAGGCGCGGATGGCCGTCCACGGGCGGCAGCAGACCGACCTGCACGTGTCGCCCGCGTCGGCGCAGGCTGAGCACGGCGCTCGCGGCGGTCTGCTCGCTGCCCACCGCGTCGACGCTGACGTGCGCCCCGCCGGTCAGGGCCTGCACCTCGGCGGGGACGTCCACCCCGGTCTCGCTGAGGACCGTGCTGGTCGCGCCCATCGCGGCGGCGCGCTCGAGCGCCCCGACCGACCGGTCCACCGCGACGACCCGCGCCCCGAGCGCGCTCGCGACCATGACCGCGCTGAGCCCGACGCCCCCGGCCCCCACGACGCACACCCACTCGCCGGGCTGCACGTCGGCACGAGCGGTGAGGGCGCGGTAGGCCGTCGCGAACCGGCAGCCCAGGCTGGCCGCCGCCTCGGTCGTGACGCCGTCGGGGATGGCGACGAGATTGGTGTCGGCGGCGTGTAGCACCACCCGCTCGGCAAAGGATCCCCAGTGCGTGAAACCGGGCTGCTCCTGCGCGGGGCACACCTGCGCCTGACCGGTGAGGCACCAGTCGCAGCGTCCACACCCGCACACGAAGGGCACCGTCACGCGATCGCCGACCCGCCAGCGCGAGACGCCCGTGCCGACGACGCTGACCACGCCGGCCAGCTCGTGCCCTAGCACGTGGGGCAGCGCGACGTCGTCGTGCCCGGCCCAGGCGTGCCAGTCGCTGCGGCACAGTCCCGTGGCGTGCACGTCAACGACCACCCCGCCCGCGGGCGGCGCGGGGTCGGCCACCTCCCGCACCTGCAGCGGCCCGGCCAGCTCGTCCATCACGACAGCACGCACGCTCGCTCCTCTCGACTGCCCGCGAGTCTAGGTGCCCGCCCGTCGAGCCCGCCCTCCCGCCTCCCTCCCGCCCTCCTTCGTCGAGAGGCGACAAATGGGGCTCTTCTGACGCTT
>NZ_DKGR01000007.1:0-11201 GCF_002453335.1 Arsenicicoccus sp. UBA6765 | reverse complement strand
AGGCTGGCAGCCAACGTCGTTCGCCAGGCTGATGATCCGGCCCCCGGTAGGTCTGCGCCGTCCGTCTGGGGGTGCGTCTCCCGTCTCGACCAGCGGCTCCGGTCTCCGGCTGCAGCTCGAGACGGGGAGCGCCGCCGGAGACGGAGTGCGGCCACGCAGACCGGGGCAGTCGCCGAGACGGGATCGTGGCGGACGTGCTCGTATGCCGGACCGCGCGCCCTCACGCCGACCACCGCCAGGCGGCGGGCGCTCCCGGCATACCGCTCGGCCCGGCATCGCCCTGGCGGCCAACCCTGCAGGCGGGCGCTACCCGAGAGAGGTCGCGAGCGCGTCGACGCGCTCGCGGAAGCCTTGCAGCGTCGCCACGCTCGCGTCGAACGCCGCCTGCTCCTCCTCGTCCAGGTCCAGCTCGACGACGTGCTTGGCGCCGCCGCGGCTCAGGATCGCGGGGACGCCGACGCAGACGTCCTCGTGGCCGTACTCGCCACGCAGGAGCGTGCTGACGGGCAGGGTGGACTTCTCGTTCTTGAGGATGGCGCGGGTGATGCGGGCCAGGGACATCCCGATGCCATAGCTGGTCGAGCCCTTGGCGTCGATGATCTGGTAGGCCGCGTCCCGGGTGCGCTGGAAGATCGCGTCGAGCTCGTCGCGAAGCCCCGGGTCGGCGGCGATCCGCTTGCTGATCGAGCGGCCGGCGACCGAGGCCGCGCTCCAGGCGGGGAGCTCGGAGTCGCCGTGCTCGCCGATGATCAGGGCGTGCACGTTGGACGTGCTCACCTCGAAGAACTCGCCGAGGTGGTAGCGCAGCCGCGCGGTGTCCAGCGTCGTGCCCGAGCCGATGACCTGCTCGGGCGGCAGGCCGCTGAACCGCCAGGTGGCATAGGTCAGCACGTCCACCGGGTTGGTCGCAACGAGATAGATCCCGTCGAAGCCCGACGCGGTCACGCGCTGCACGATCTCGCGAAAGATCCGCAGGTTGATGTCGGCGATGTCGAGCCGCGTCTCGCCGGGCTTCTGGGCGGCGCCGGCGCAGATCACGACCATCGCGGCGTCCTGGCAGTCGGCATAGCTGCCGAAGCTCACCTGCACCGGGCTCGGGGCCCAGGCCTCGCCGTGGTTGAGGTCGAGGACGTCGGCGCGCGACTTGGCCTCGTTGAGGTCGATGAGCACGAGCTCCTCGCAGATCCCCTGGTTGACCAGGGCATAGGCATAGGCCATGCCGACGGCGCCCGTGCCGACGAGGACGATCTTGTTGGGGACGTACTTCATCGTGGGCTCCCAGGTCGAGGTCGGTGCGACCTCAGCCTAGGGCGGATGGTCCGTGGTCGCGCAGCCTGCTCGGATCCCCGCCACGCCCGGTGGTCGTGCCGTGCCGGCCGTATGCCGGGCGCTCGCGCGTGGGGGTCGCGCCCGTCCGATCTGGGACGATGGGTCCACGATGACGCTCACCGACCTGCTCCCGCCCACTGCCGACCGCACCGCCGACGCCTATGACGCGGACGCGGTCTACTCGACCTTCGTCGACTGGACGCTGGAGCGGGGGATCGAGCTGTACCCCGCGCAGGACGAGGCGCTGCTGGAGCTGGCGACGGGGGCCAACGTCATCCTGGCGACGCCGACGGGGTCGGGGAAGTCCATGGTGGCGCTGGGGGCTCACCTCATGGCCCTGGCCCAGGGCGTGCGCACCTACTACACGGCGCCGATCAAGGCCCTGGTGAGCGAGAAGTTCTTCGCCCTGTGCGACGCCTTCGGCGCCGAGAACGTCGGCATGATGACCGGTGACGCGGCGGTCAACTCGCACGCCCCGATCATCTGCTGCACGGCCGAGGTGCTCGCCAACATCGCTCTGCGCCAAGGGGATCGGGCCGACATCGGTCAGGTCGTGATGGACGAGTTCCACTTCTACAGCGAGCCCGAGCGCGGCTGGGCGTGGCAGGTGCCGCTGCTGACCCTGCCCCAGGCGCAGTTCCTGCTGATGAGCGCGACGCTCGGCGACACGTCCTTCTTCGAGGAGGACCTGGCCCGCCGCACGGGCCGCGACACCGCCGTCGTCTCGAGCGCCACGCGGCCGATCCCGTTGTCCTACAAGTGGGTCCTGACCCCGGTGCACGAGACGATCGAGGACCTGCTGCTGGCCAAGGAGGCGCCGGTCTACGTCGTGCACTTCACCCAGGCGGCGGCCCTCGAGCGGGCCCAGGCGCTCATGTCGGTCAACATGTGCACCAAGGAGGAGAAGCAGGCGATCGCTGCGGAGCTCAAGGGTTTTCGCTTCGCCAAGGGCTTCGGGGCGACGCTGCAGCGCCTCGTCCGCCATGGCATCGGCGTGCACCACGCCGGCATGCTCCCCAAGTACCGCCGCCTCGTCGAGACCCTGGCGCAGCAAGGACTCCTCAAGGTCATCTGCGGCACCGACACCCTGGGCGTCGGCATCAACGTCCCGATCCGGACGGTGCTCATGACCGGCCTGACCAAGTTCGACGGCACGCGTCAGCGGCCGCTCAAGGCGCGCGAGTTCCACCAGATCGCGGGGCGGGCCGGGCGAGCGGGCTACGACACGGCGGGCACCGTCGTCGTCCAGGCGCCGGACCACGTGATCGACAACCACCGCGCCCTGCTCAAGGCCGGCGACGACCCCAAGAAGCAGCGAAAGGTCCAGCGCAAGAAGGCTCCTGAGGGTCAGGTCAGCTGGACCGAGGACCAGTTCGACCGCATCACCGCCGCCGAGCCGGAGGCGCTCCAGTCCCGCATGCAGGTCACGCACTCCATGCTGCTCAACGTGATCCAGCGTGAGGGCGACCCCTTCCCCGTCATACGGGACCTGCTGCGGGACAACCACGAGGACGACCGACGACGGGCTCGCCTGCAGCGCAGGGCGATCGAGATCTATCGCTCGCTGCGCGACGCGGGCGTCGTGGCCCAGCTCGACGAGCCCGACGAGACCGGTCGCCAGGTGGTGCTGACCGACGACCTGCAGCGCGGGTTCGCCCTCAACCAGCCGCTGTCGACCTTCGCGCTGGCGGCGTTCGAGCTGCTGGACCCCGAGAGCCCGACCTATGCGCTGGACGTTCTGTCGATCATCGAGGCCACCCTGGACGACCCCCGCGGCGTGCTCATGGCCCAGCAGTTCAAGGCGCGTGGCGAGGCCGTCGCCGAGATGAAGATGGACGGCATCGAGTACGACGAGCGCATGGAGCTGCTGGAGGAGGTCACCTGGCCCAAGCCGCTCGAGGAGCTGCTGCTGGCCGCCCTGGAGACCTATCGCCGCTCGCACCCGTGGATCAGCGAGGACGACCTGTCGCCCAAGACCGTCGTCCGCGATCTCTACGAACGCGCCATGACCTTCGGCGAGTTCGTCGCCTTCTACAACCTCGCCCGCGGCGAGGGCATGGTGCTGCGCTACCTCTCCGACGCCTACAAGGCGCTGTGCCAGACCGTCCCCGCGAGCTATCGCACGGTCGAGCTCGAGGACCTGATCGAGTGGCTCGGCGAGGTCGTGCGCCAGACCGACTCCTCGCTGCTGGAGGAGTGGGAGCAGCTCACGAGCGGCGAGGACGAGCCGCTGTCGCAGGCTGCCCTCGACGCCCTCTCGACGCCCTTGCCCGGTGGCGCTCGGCCCCTGTCCGCCAACGAGCGCGCGCTGCGAGTCATGGTGCGCACCGCCATGTTCCGCAAGGTCGAGCTCCTGGCGCTGCGCCGCTGGAACGACCTCGGCGAGCTCGACGCGGCGGCCTACGCCGTGGCCAAGCAGGCCCGCGCCGACGCCGACCTCGACCCCGTCGACGTCGAGCCCATGGACGCCGAGCTCTGGCAGGAGGCGATCGAGGACCTGTATGCCGAGTACGACGCGATCGGCACGGGGCCCGACGCCCGTGGTCCGGCCCTGCTGATGGTGACCAAGGAGCCGGGGCGCTGGCTCGTCGACCAGATCCTCGACGACCCCGAGGGCGACCACGACTGGCGGATCCAGGCCGAGGTCGACCTCGACGCGACCGACGAGACCGGCGAGCTGGTCCTGATCACCACCAACCTCGACAAGACCTGACCCGGCTGCGGGTGGGCGCCGGCGCCGGTGACGGTGACCCTGGACGGGGGCGGGCGCAACTTCGCCATACGGCCGGATCCTTGGGAGACTGGACCGGCCGCACCGGCGCGGATCCCCATCACCACACCACCAGCTCCCAGGGAGTGCACCCCTCCATGACCGTGACGGCGACCTACCGCCTGCAGATGCACCACGAGTTCACGTTCGACGACGCCGCGGCGCGCGTCCCCTACCTCGCGGACCTCGGCATCTCCCACCTCTACCTGTCGCCGATCCTGCGCGCGGTCACGGGCAGCCAGCACGGCTACGACGTGCAGGACCACTCCGAGCTGAGCCAGGACCTGGGCGGGCTCGAGGGCTTCGAGCGGCTCGCGGCGGTGGCGCACGAGCACGGCCTGGGCATCGTGGTCGACGTCGTCCCCAACCACATGGCGCTGGTCGCCCCGGAGAACCTCAACCGGCCGCTGTGGCAGGTGCTCAAGGACGGTCGTGACGCGCCGACCGCCCACTGGTTCGACATCGACTGGAAGTCCGGCGGCGGGCGGCTCGGCCTGCCGATCCTCGGCGACACGCTGGTCAGCACCATCCAGGCCGGCGACCTCACCATCGACGAGCTCGAGGACGGCCAGCCGGTCATCCGCTACTTCGAGCACGTCTTCCCGATCGCCGTCGGCACCGAGAGCAACGACGTCGAGGCCGTGCTCGCGCGCCAGCACTACCAGCTCGCGTCCTGGCGGCAGAAGGAGTCGATCCTCAACTACCGCCGCTTCTTCGACGTCGACGAGCTCATCGCCGTCCGCGTCGAGGAGGACGACGTCTTCGACGAGACGCACGCGCTGCTGCTCGACCTCAACCACCGCGGCCTGATCGACGGCTTCCGCATCGACCACCCGGACGGCCTGGCCGACCCGGCGGGCTACCTCGACCGACTGCGCACGCGGTCCCGCGAGGACACGATCATCTGGGTCGAAAAGATCCTGGAGGGCCACGAGCGCCTGCCGCGCGACTGGGCCTGCGACGGCACGACCGGCTACGACGCGATGCTCGCGGTCCAGACCGCGCTGGTCGACCCGGCGTCCGAGCCCGAGCTGACCGCCCAGTGGGAGGCCTGCGGCGGCCGCCTCGACGTCGAGCGCGACGTCACCAAGGCCAAGCGCCAGGTCGTCGAGGAGCTGCTCGGCCCCGAGGTCGAGCGGCTCGTCCGCCGCGCCCGCGAGGCCCTGCCCGAGGCGGACCCGACCCGGCTGCAGCTCGCCGTGGTGGAGCTGCTCGTCGCCGGCGAGGTCTACCGCGCCTACATCCAGCCCGACCAGCGTCTCTCGCCCCTGGCCCGTCGCCGGCTGCAGGTGGCGTATGACGGAGCCGTGGCCGCCCGCCCCGACCTGGAGGCCGAGCTCGCGCAGCTGCACGAGCTGGCGACCGCCGAGGAGGCCGACGCCAACGCGGTCGACTTCGCGGTGCGTCTGCAGCAGACGTGGGGACCGGTGATGGCCAAGGGGATCGAGGACACCACCTTCTACCGCTGGCACCGCCTCATCGCCCTCAACGAGGTCGGCGGCGACCCCGGCGCGCTCGAGACCGCCTCGCCCGCGGCGCTGCACGAGTGGGCGCTGCACCAGCGGCGCTACTGGCCGCTCGGGATGACCACGCTGTCGACCCACGACACCAAGCGCAGCGAGGACACCCGCGCCTTCGTCCTGGCCATCGCGGGCGACCCGGTCGCGTGGAAGGAGCTGTCGATGCGCTTCCGGTCGGCGGCGACCGAGCTCGGCATCGACAAGCCCACGGCCCATCTCATCTGGCAGACCATCGCCGGCGTCGGCCTCATCGACCCCGAGCGGCTCAACGGCTACCTGCTCAAGGCGGTCCGCGAGGCCAAGCAGCACACCGCCTGGGTCGACGGCGACGAGGACTACGAGGCACGCGTCCTGGAGTTCGCGGACAAGGCCCTGCGGGCGGGGGAGCGGCACGACGCCCTCGTCTCGCTGTGGGACAGCCACGCCGAGTCCATCCGCGCCCTCGTCCTCGGCGCCAAGCTCCTGCAGCTGACCATGCCCGGCGTCCCCGACGTCTACCAGGGCTGCGAGACCGTCAACCGGTCCCTCGTCGACCCCGACAACCGCCGGCCGGTCGACTACGACGGCCTGGAGCAGAGCCTCGCGCGGCTCGACGCGGGAGCCCCCGCCGACACCCTCGCCGCCGAGAAGCTCCTCGTGTCCTCCGCCGCGCTGCGCCTGCGCCGCGAGCGGCCGGACGCGTTCGGCGTGGCCGGCCTCTACGTCCCGCTGACCACGACCACCGAGCACGCGATCGGCTTCATCCGGGCCGCGTCCGTCGCGACGATCGTGACCCGCGCACCGCACCGTCTCGCCCGCGAGGGCGGCTTCGGCGACGCCCGGGTCGTGCTGCCGACCGGGACGTGGACCGACCGGCTCACGGGCCGCGAGATCACCGTGCCCGCGACGGGCGAGGTCCTCGTGGCCGACGTGCTGACCGAGCGGCCGGTCGCCCTGCTGGTCCGCTCCTGACGCCCACCTCACCTCACCTCCCCGACACCCCCGCCTCACCCCCGAAAGGCACCGTTGTGACGTCATACACGCTCTGGGCCCCCGCGGCCACCGACCTCGTCGAGGTCGCCGTCGAGGACCAGCGCCTGCCCATGACCAGGGGCGAGGGCGGCTGGTGGCACCTCGAGACGGACGCCGTCGCGGCCGACGCCCCCTACGGCTACTGCCTCGACGGTGGCGACCCGCGCCCGGACCCGCGGGGCCGCCGTCTCGTCGACGGCCCGCACGGCCTCACCACCCCCTACGACCCGACGACCTTCGCCTGGACCGACCAGGACTGGGCCGGGCAGCCCCTCGAGGGCTCGGTGATCTACGAGCTGCACGTCGGCACGTTCACCCCCGAGGGCACCTTCGACGCGGCGATCGGGCGCCTCGACCACCTGGTCGACCTCGGCGTCACCACCGTCGAGCTGATGCCCGTGGCGTCCTTCCCCGGCGTGCACAACTGGGGCTACGACGGGGTGGCGCTCTTCGCCGTGCACGAGCCGTATGGCGGCCCGGCGGGCCTCCAGCGCTTCGTCGACGCGGCGCACGGCAAGGGCCTCGCCGTCGCGCTCGACGTCGTCTACAACCACTTCGGGCCGGACGGCAACTACCTGCGCGAGTTCGGGCCGTACTTCACCGAGGCGCACCACACGCCCTGGGGAGCCGCGGTCAACCTCGACGGACCGGGCAGCGACGAGGTGCGCCGCTACCTGCTCGACAACGTCTCGACCTGGCTGCGCGACTTCCACGTCGACGCGCTGCGCCTCGACGCCGTGCACGCGCTGATCGACGACCGGGCGCTGCCGATCCTGGAGGAGATGGCGCGGACCGCCGACGAGCTCTCGGCCGAGGTGGGTCGCCCGCTCACCCTCATCGCCGAGGACGACCGCAACGACGCCCGCACGACGACGCCGCGCGGCGAGGGGGCGGTCGCGGCCGGCATCGGCATCCACGGCCAGTGGACCGACGACATCCACCACGCCCTGCACGTCGCCCTGACCGGCGAGACCGACGGCTACTACGCCGACTTCGCGTCCCCGGACGCCCTGCCAAAGGTCTTCACCGGCGCGTTCTACCACGACGGCAGCTACTCGACCTTCCGCGGGCGCGTGCACGGGCGACCGATCGACCGCGCGACCGTGCCCGGGTGGCGCTTCGTCGCGTCGCTGCAGACCCACGACCAGGTCGGCAACCGGGCCGTCGGCGACCGCCTGTCCATGGGCACCGACCCGGGACGCCTCGCCGCCGGCGCCGCGCTGCTGCTCACCTCGCCGTTCACGCCCATGCTGTTCATGGGCGAGGAGTGGGCTGCGAGCACCCCCTGGCAGTACTTCACCGACCACCAGGACGAGACGCTCGTCGAGGCCATCCGCAACGGCCGCGCCGCCGAGTTCGCCTCGCACGGCTGGGGCGCCGACGAGGTCCCCGACCCGCAGGCCGCCGGCACCGTCGAGGCCTCCCGCCTCGACTGGACCGAGCTCGACCAGGGCATCCACGCCCGCATGCTCGACTGGTACCGCACGCTGCTGCGCCTGCGCCGCGACGTCCCCGACCTGCGCTCCGCCGCCATGGACCAGGTGTCGCTCGACTGGGACGCCCAGGGCCGCACGGCCGTGCTGCACCGCGGCGCCCACCGCGTCGTCGCCCACCTCGGGGACGGCCCGCTGGACGTCCCCCTCGACGGCGGCCGGGTCGTCGCCTCGTGGAATGACGCCGTTCACGCGTCTGCCGCTGACACTGCCGGTTCCGGTGGGACCGAAGGGGTCGTCCACCTCGACGGACCGGGTGCCCTCGTGATCGGCCCCCGATGACCGACCGGCGCACGCCTCCTCGCCGCCCGGCGTTCTACTCGCCGGAGGCGATGGAGGCCTACGGCGGGCAGCTGCCCGACCCCGCCGTCGTGTCCGAGATCGCCCACGAGACGGCCCAGGTGCTGGTGCACACGGGTCGTGCCTCGGAGGACCCCGAGGTCACGGCCCGCCTCGTCACCCTGGTCGAGGACATCGGCCTCAGCACCCTGGCCGAGCTGTGGGCGCAGCTCCCGGCGCGCTCCCTGCCCGGCGCCCTGTGGCGGCTCTACGCCCTGCGCGAGTGGGTGCGCCGCGACCCCGAGGGGGCCTCGTCGGACTACCAGGCCGGTATGCCGCACGCCGTGGTCCTGCACGCCGTCGCGGGCGCGGCCGAGCCGCCCGGACCCGACGAGATCCGCGGCCTCGCCGACGCGATCCTCACCGGCGTCTACGACGGCGAGCTCGACGTGGCGCTGGAGCGGGCCGGCGCCTTCTGCCGGGTCGTCGCCTCGGGCCGGGCCCACCGCAGCGACGCGGTGGCCGTGACGTCGCCGGCGGAGTGGCTCCGCTCGGCCGGGTCGATCCTGGCGACGGGGGAGGACCTCGAGTCCTGCGCCCGGCTCTGGCGAGCCGGCGACCTGACCTGACCCGCCCCCCGGGGCACGGGCACGGGCGCGGTCACGGACTGGCGGATCGCTGGATGTGCGCGCTCCGGGGGCCCCTCGTTACAATGGAAGGGCGCCGGGCCGCGGTAGCCCCGGGTCCCAAATTCAGCCGCTACGAGCGGCCACGTGCCGAGAGGCGCTCCCGGCCCGGCGTACTCACTCCTCCAACGTCTGCCCCGACGCCGCCCGTCAGGCGATGATGGCTGCGGCCATCGCGAGCGGCAGCGACACGATGGACGCGATGGTCGTCACGGTGGTCATGGTCTTGAGGCTTCCCTGGGTCGACAGCCCCAGCAGGGACTTGAACATCCAGAAGAAGTTGCTGTTGACCTGCAGCGCGAACAACGACCCCGAGGCGATGGCCAGGCCGATCACCACGGGCTCGACCTGGATCGACCCGAGGATGGGTGCGATGATCCCGGCCGCCGTGATCGCCGCCACCGACACCGATCCGATGGCCAGGTGCAGGACCGCCGCGATGACCCAGGCCAGCAGGATGCTGAGGATCACGGGCGCGGACTCGTTGACCGAGAAGAGCCCGCCGAGCACCTTGGCCAGGCCCGTGGCCTTGATGACCGCGCCGAGGGAGCCACCGATGCCGGTGACCAGGAGGATCTCACCCGTGGTGTGGAGGCCGTCGGCGAAGGCGTCGTTGGTCTGGGTCGTCCCGATGAACCGCCGCGCCATCACGTAGGCCCCGACGAGACCGAGGAACAGCGCGACGTTCGCGTCGCCGATGAACGCGATGACGTCGTTGGAGAAGTCCAGCAGCTCGGCGAACGCTCCGAAGGCGATCATCAGCAGCGGCACGATGATCGGCAGCAGCGACAGGAGCAGGGAGGGGCGGCGGTCGGCCGCGACGTGGTCGTCGGCCTGCTCGGACTCGGTGAGCGCCTCGGACTCCTCCTCGTCCCGGTCGGCCTTCCACCAGCCCATCGCGAGCATCCGGCCGAACACCCAGACCGTGATCAGCGCCGTCAGCGGTCCGATGACGATGCCGTAGAGCAGGTAGGTGCCGAGCGGGACCTTGAGCAGGCCGGCGATGGAGATCGCCGCGAGTCCGGGGATCACGAAGACGTAGCCGCAGAAGATGCCCGTGCCCAGCGCGCCGGCCAGGAACGGAAGCCCCCTCTTGCCGATGAACGGCGCCGACGAGCGGGCCACGGGGGCGGCGAGGACCACCTGCACGTCGACGTAGATCGAGGGGAAGATCGTCGCGAGCGCCATGGCCAGGGCATACGGCAGCTTCCCGGGTGGGACCACGCGGACCAGCGCCTCGACCATGGTCTTGAAGGCCCCCATCGCGTGCAGCAGGGCGCCCATCAGCACCCCGAAGCCGATGAGCAGACCGATCTTGGCCATGATGTCGCCGAAACCGCCCGTGATGGCGTCGACCGTCTTGCCGAAGCCGATGCCCGACGCGAGGCCGAGATAGAGGGATGCCAGGACCAGCGAGATGATCGGGTCCACCTTGAACCTGATGATCAGCAGGATCACCAGGACGATGGCGATGGTGGTGTGGAGGACGATCAGCATTGGTCAGCCCCTTGGCTCCGGCGCGTGGGAGTCCAGGATGGCACCCACGCCGCGGTTCGGCTCGTCGGGGGTCGTGCCCGTCTGGTCGTATGGCGAAGGCCGCCACCCACGCGGGTAGCGGCCTTCGCCATACGAGCTGTGATCAGGCGGTGCCCTCGAAGGCGCCCGCCGGGAACAGGCTTCGCAGCTGCGCCTCGTCGCCGCAGCCGGTCAGGGCGTGCAGCTCGGCATCCTTGCGGGCGCTGCCCCTGGACCGCCGCCCGGGACCGTGCCATCGGCACTCGAGGCACTCGCCGTGGCAGAAGCTGCCGTTCTCGATCACGTGCCAGGTCGGCTCGTGCGAGGGATCTCGCGGCTCCGTCTCGATGATCGGTGCAAGGTCAGATGCCGCGGTGGTTTCACGACGGGAGGCCCAACGGGCGGTGAGGCTCATGATCCGAGGATGCCTTACGTACCCGCCAGTAGCCAAGGGGGCCAGGAGTCCGCTCCAATGCCCTAACCGATTGCTGCGCAACCACCCCGGAACGTGACGAAGGGGGCGGATGCACCCGCATCCGCCCCCTTCGCGCCTCGCTCCCGCTGTCACTCACCCGCGCCCATTGGGTTCGTTCCGCGG
>NZ_DKGR01000005.1:0-26600 GCF_002453335.1 Arsenicicoccus sp. UBA6765 | reverse complement strand
CATTGGGAGACACGCCCTAGCCCTGGGCCTCGCCGAGGCGCGCTTCGGGCGTGAGCTCGGCGGGGAGACCGCCGCCGGTCGCAGCCCGGGCAAGAGCGCGACCCAGCGCAGGTGCCTGCTTGAACAAGTTGTGACCGGCCACAAAAGAGACAGAGCCTGCCTCCCATACGGCCACGCCGTCCTCACTCCACGGGAGGTCGGTCACCCAGCAGTGAAGGAAGTCGCGCGGCTCTGGGTGGAGACCGGGCAGCGCCCGTGTCGCGTATTCGCGTGCGCGTTCGTCCAGCGATCGAATGGCCGCAGGGTCGATGAAAGTTCCGTCGTCGCGGACGCCGACGGTCTCGCTGAGTCCGACGGAGTAACTGCTGTTGCCCGGTAGCGGCGTCGCGTAGACGCCGACTTCGCCGAAGACGCCGCTGCTGTCCTGCAGGCACGCGACTCGTGCCGGGGCGGCGGCTTTCACGTCGAAGGTCAGCCGGACGTGTGCGGCAAGGCGAACCGGCAGCGACAGGCCGACGCTGCGTGCCAGCCGGGCGGTTTCGCGGCCGGCGCACACGACCACCTTGGAGTAGACAGCCCGGTCGGTGACGCTGCGCACCTCGACCGTCCCGTCGGCGCGGGGATCGATGGAGATGACCTCCCCGGTGGTGACCGCATCTGCGAGGGCACCCGTGAGTGCCGTGATCGCGGCGCGGGTGCGGATCGCGCCGCCCGACTCGTCGAGCACCGCTGGCCCCGAGTACCCAGCGAGCAGCGGCATTCGCTGGGCGACCTCGGCCGCGTCGATCTCGTGCGCCTTCACGCCGCCAACCTGATCGAGCACCCGCAGCCGCGCCAGGGCGCTGTCTCCGATCGCCAGGACACCGTCTGATGAGACCAGCTCGACGTCGAAGTGTTCGGCCCACTCATCCCATACGCCGCGGCTTTCGCGCGCGAAAGCGACGAGTCGCGGGTCGTCGTGGGCATGCCGGAAGATCCGCGACTCGCCTGCGGACTGACCCGTCCCGGGCAGACCAGCCTCGTACAAGCGCACCGGCACGCCCTGCTCCCGCAGCGCGTACGCCGTCGACAGACCGACGATCCCGCCCCCGATCACTGCTACCTCGGGTGAACGCGTCGTGGCAACGCCGTCGTCAGTTCCGGTCATCGCGGTTCCTCGATCTGTTGGTGATGAGCGATAGGCCGCAAGAGAAGGGGCCGCTGCCACGACGTCAGCGGGCTGTGCAAGCCCGAAGTCACCGCGCGCAGCGACCCCTCCTCTCTGGGCCAGTACTCCCGGTCTGTGGTGTCAGGCGGGGAGCTTGAAGCCCAGTACGTCGAGCTTCTCGATCGTCGGTTCGGAGAACAACGTGCCGGTCTGCTCGCCGAGAGCTACCGCAACAGGGCCGGACAGGTGGGCGTCACGTCCGGCGTCATCGGGGAACACGTCGAAGATCCCGAACGAGGTCGGCCCGAGGCGGATCGCGAACCACGCGGTGGTCGCCTGCTCGTCATCAACAAGCGCACGGCCGCTGTCAAGGAAATCCTTCACGTCGTCCTCCTTCCCGGGCAACGCGTCAAACCTGACCAGCAATCCCTTGGTCACACTCATGACTTCTCCTCTTCCTTTGTCGAGGTGCCTGCGAGCTGGGACACTATCGCCTCGGAGAACGCCGGCAGGTCCTCCGGCGAGCGGCTGGTGATGAGATTCTTGTCGACCACCACGTCCTGGTCGACGACGTCGGCGCCGGCGTTGCGCAGGTCGGTGCGAATGCTCGGGAACGACGTCAGGGTGCGACCGGCGGCCACGCCGGCCTCGATCAACGTCCACGGCCCGTGACAGATCGCCGCCACTGGCTTGCCGCTCTCGACGAAGTCGCGGACGAAGGAAACGGCGTCCTCGTCGACCCGGAGCTGGTCGGGGTTCACCGTGCCGCCGGGAAGCAGCAGGGCGTCGTAGTCGCCCACCGAGGCGTCGGCGACCAACCCGTCGACGGTGAACGTGCCCGCTTCATCCAGGTCGTTCTTACGGGCCTTGATCTCGCCGTCGTGGATCGAGAGGACCTCGGTCTGAGCGCCCGCGCGGTTCAGCGCTTCGCGGGGTTGCTCGAGCTCAACGCGTTCGACTCCGTCGGCGGCGAGGATCGCGACCCTCTTGCCTTGAAGATCTGCTGCCATATCAGCTTGCCTTCTTTCCGTCTGACATGCCGGGCTTGATGACGACCTTGGTCCAACCCTTGGACCTGGAGTCGAAGTTCCTATAGGCATCGGCAGCCTGGTCCAGCGAGATCTCGTGGGAGACGATCCAGGACGGCTTCGCCTTGCCGGCCGCGATGAGGTCTCGCAGCCGGCGGTTGTACCTCTTGACGGGGGCCTGACCGTTGCCCATGGTCTGTCCCTTGAACCAGTGGGTGCCGAAGTCGATGGCTGCCTTGCCCTGCTTGGCCAATTCGCCCTTGGCCCCCGGGTCCTGGGGGACGAACACGCCGACGGTGCCGATCCCGCCGGTGAACCGGACCGAGTTGATGAGCATGTTCAGCGTGGCGGCCGGGTCTTCGTTGCCCTGGGGATCGTGGGCCTGGTAGCCCACGCACTCGCAGCCGCGGTCGGCTCCGAGCCCCATGGTCTCGTCCAGCACAGCCTGCACGGGGTCGGCCTTGGAGTCGTCGATGGCAATCGCGCCGATCTGCTCGGCCAGCGCGAGCCGGTCAGGGTGACGATCGACCACCATCACCTTTGCCGCGCCCTTGATCGTCGCCGACAGGGCGGCCATCAATCCCACGGGGCCAGCCCCGGCGATCACGACGCTGTCGCCCGGGATCACGCCGGCCATCTCGGTGGCGTGGTAGCCGGTGGGGAAGATGTCGGAGAGCATGACGTAGTCGTTCTCCTTCTCCTCCGCGTCCTCACCCAGGCGCAGCGCGTTGTGGTCACCGAAAGGCACACGGAGCAGTTCTGCCTGCCCGCCGCCGTACGGGCCCATTTCCGCGAAGCCGTAGGCCGCACCGGCGGCCGACGGGTCAGGTTGCGTCGTCAGGCAGTAGTTCGTGAGGCCACGCTCGCAGTTCTTGCAGAACCCGCACGAGATGTTGAAGGGCAGCACGACCCGGTCGCCCACCTTGACCTTCTCCACGCCACTGCCGATCTCCACCACCTCTCCCATGTTTTCGTGACCGAACGTCCGACCTACCTCGAAGGAAGTCCGGCCCTCATACATGTGCAGGTCCGAGCCGCAGATGTTCGTCGTCGTCACCCTGACCAAGACATCGGTGGGTCGCTCGATCTTCGCGTCCGGGACATCCGTGACTGCGACATCGCGCGGTCCCTGATAGACCACAGCCTTCATGGTGGATCTCCAATCGTTGTGTGGTGACTTTCCAGACCCAACCTACCCTCGCCACCGAACGAGGGGGTCGTAGGCAGATCAGGGCGAACCCGGGGGCTAGCTAGCCGGAGGAAATGAGTCGCGCCCAAGTTGGCGTCAGAAAACGCCCCGTAGGCGCACCCTGCGGCTGACCCTTGGCTGCGAGATCGGCCATGGGAGCCGGGTGGTCGGGCTCGGTCTCGAAGCCGGGCATCTCCATGGTCACCCGCAGCTCCACGGTGATGCCGTCCCCGGTGCTGCCCGCCTTGGGCGAGAAGTAGTGCGAGTCCATCTCCACGCCCACGCACCGGCGCGCGAACGGCGCCATCATGCCCCGCCGCTGCAGCTGCGCCCCGACCCACGCGAAGGGGTGGCTGTCGGGCCGGTGCACGAGCTTCTCGGGGTAGCCGACGATCTGCCCGGGCGGCACGAGGTGCGGTGCGCCCCCTGGGCGGCCATGGCCCGGGCGAAGAGCACCGTGTCGCCCTCGGAGGGCACGTGAGCAGCTGCGGGGTGTAGAAGGACCACGCGTTGTAGCCGGTCAGGTAGAACAGGTTGGCGGGTCGGTGACCACGAGTGCGGCCAGCCCCTGGTGCGCCATACGGGCTCGGACCGCAGCGAGCCGTCCGTCGACTCCTCGGGGGTGAAGGTCATCGTCCCGCCCTCCTCGTCAGGTCCGGGGGGCGGCGAGGTACTTGACCTCGAGGAACTCCTCGATACCGAGCTTGCCGCCCTCGCGCCCCAGCCCCGACGCCTTGACGCCGCCGAAGGGCGCGGCGGGGTTGGACACGAGACCGGTGTTGAGGCCGACCATCCCGGTCTCGATGGCCTCACCGAGGCGGAAAGCCCGCTCTAGGCTCTCGGTGTAGACGTAGCCCATGAGCCCCCACGGGGTGGCGTTGGCGAGCTCGATCACCTCGTCGTCGGTGTCGTAGGGGATGAGCGGGGCAACGGGGCCGAAGATCTCCTGCTCCATGAGCGCCGAGCCGGGGTCGACGCCGGTGAGGACCGTCGGCGGGTAGAAGTAGCCGGCACCCTTGGGACGGTCGCCGCCGCACCGTACCTCGGCGCCGCGGTCCACGGCGTCGGTCACGAGCTCCACCACCTTGTCGAGGGCCTTGGGCTCGATGAGCGGACCCACCTGCACGCCCTCGGCCAGGCCGTCGCCGACCGACAGGGCGCCCATGCGCTCGGCCAGCTTGTCCGCGAGCGCGTCGTGCACGGAGCGGTGGACGAAGATCCGGTTGGCGGCCGTGCAGGCCTCACCCATGTTGCGCATCTTGGCGATCATCAGGCCGTCGACGGCCTTGTCGAGGTCGGCGTCCTCGCACACGATGAACGGCGCGTTGCCGCCGAGCTCCATCGAGGAGCGCATGACGTGCTGCGACGCCTGCTCGAGGAGCTTCACGCCGACGGCGGTCGAGCCGGTGAACGAGACCTTGCGGGCCAGACCGCTGCTCATCCACGGCTCGACGACCGAGCCGGCGTCGGAGGAGCACACGACGTTGAGGACCCCGGCGGGCAGGCCCGCCTCGACCAGGATGTCGACCAGGGCGAAGCTCGACAACGGCGTCAGGTGGGCGGGCTTGAAGACCATCGTGCAGCCGGCCGCGATGGCGGGGCCGATCTTGCGGGTGGCCATGGCGAGCGGGAAGTTCCACGGCGTGACCAGCACGCACGGGCCGATCGGCTGGCGGGACACGAAGATCCGGGTCAAGCCGTCGCCGGAGAGCATCATGTCTCCGCCGATGCGGACCGCCTCCTCCGAGAACCACCGCAAGAACTCCGCGGCGTAGGCGACCTCGCCCTTGGCCTCGGCGACGGGCTTGCCCATCTCGCTGGTCATGACCAGCGCCAGGTCGTCCTGCCGCTCCATGACGAGGTCGTAGGCGCGGCGCAGGATCTCGCTGCGCTCCCGCGGGGCGGTGCGACCCCAGTCGCGCTGGGCCGCGGCGGCCGCCTCGATGGCGCGGCGGGCGTCCTCGGGACCCCCGTCGGCGATGGTCGCGATGACCTGCTCGCTGGCGGGGTTGACGACGTCGTGGGTCTTGCCGGACGCCGCGTCGCCCCACTCACCGTCGATGAACAGGCCGGTGGGGACGTCGGCGACCACCTCCTGCGCCCGCTGGGACTCGGCGTCGGACGCGGTGACGAGCTGCACGGTCATCGGGGACCTCCTGGAGGGTGTCGTGCTCGGTGGTCGATCTGATCAGCGGTCGCTGCCCGCGGCCCCGGTGACCTCCTCGACGGGGACCCGGAACCTGTCCAGCCCGAGATCGATCTCCTCCATGGAGACGACGAGCGCGGGCATGACCCGGACAACGTTACCGAGCGGACCGCACGCACGTGAGGGTGAGCCGGCGGTGACGAGTCGCGGCCTGCTGGACGGCCACGGCGGTCGCCGTGTCCGGGCGGCCGCCGGGCGTCGTGATCTCGACGCCCGGCATGAGCCCGAGGCCGCGCACGTCACCGGCGAGCCGCTGGTCAACGTGGTCGACACCCGCACCGGCTTCCCCTGCCGGGGGTAAGGGCATCAGCCGGGCTTCGTCCCCCAGGCTGATGATCCCGCCGGGGGTAAGGGCATCAGCCGGCCCTCGTCCGCCGCGCGGCGGACCCGCCTCACCCTCCCCCACCCCGCAGCACGAGACCAGCCCGCCACTTCGACCCCCCCCATCCCACCGCAGACCCGCGCGAGCGCCCGGCCCCCGCATGGGGTGGGCGCTCGCCATACGGACTGTCAGTGCTGAGCCGCCGGCCCGTTGCCAGGTTGCGCCGTCAGGCGTGGGCCAGCGCGGGCCGCGAGTCCATCGAGATGGGCTCGGCGCGGGCGAACTCGTCCTCGTCGAGGATGCCCTCGCGACGGGCCACGATGATCTGCACGAGCACCTGCCCGGCGACGTTGACCGCGGTGCGGCCCATGTCGAGGATCGGGTCGATGGCGAGCAGCAGGCCGACGCCGGCGAGGGGCAGGCCGAGCGTGGACAGCGTGAGGGTCAACATGACGATCGCGCCGGTCAGCCCCGCGGTCGCGGCCGAGCCGATGACCGACACCACGACGATGAGCAGGTAGTCCAGCGGGCCGAGGTCGACGCCGAAGAACTGCGCCACGAAGATCGCGGCGATGGCGGGGTAGATCGCGGCGCAGCCGTCCATCTTGGTGGTGGCCGCGAGAGGGGACGCGAAGGCGGCATACTCGCGCGGCACACCCAGGGACTCGGTCACGCGCTGGGTGACGGGGAGCGTCCCGAGGGACGACCGCGAGACGAAGGCGAGCTGGATGGCCGGCCAGGCGCCGCGGAAGTAGCTGCGCGGGGAGAGGCCGTGGGCCAGGAGCAGCACCGGGTAGAGCACGAGGAGCACGATCAGCAGCCCGGCGTAGATCGCGAGGGCGAACGTGCCGAGCTGGGTCAGCGAGGACCAGCCGTAGGTCGCGATCGCGCGGCCGATGAGGCCGACGGTGCCGATCGGGGCCAGCAGGATGACCCACCACAGGACCTTCTGCACGATGGCGAGCGCGGAGGCGTTGAAGGCCAGGAAGGGCTCGGCGGCCTTGCCGACCTTGAGCGCGGCGATGCCCACGACGAGGGCGATGACGACCAGCTGCAGCGCCTTGAAGCTGACGCTGGTGTCGACCGAGGCGAGCGCGCCGCCGGGGCCGGTCACGGGGTGGGAGCTGACCGACAGGCCCAGGAAGTTGCCGGGGACGAGCTGGTCGATGAAGTCGAGCCATCCGCCCTGCGTGCTGGGGGCCTTGGCGGCGCTCTCGCTCACGCTCGTGTTGCGGCCGGGCTGGATCACCAGGCCGAGGACGATCCCGATGATCACCGAGGCCAGAGCCGTGATCCCGAACCACAGGAGGGTCTTGCCGGCCAGGCGGGCGGCGTTGGCGACACCGCGCAGGTTGGCGATCGAGGCGATGATCGCCGTGAGGATCAGCGGCGGCACCAGGGCCTTGAGCAGGGTGACGAAGGTCGACCCGATCGTGTCGAGCACGACGGTGAGCCAGTTGTCGTCGCCGTTCGCGGTGGGCCCCATGGTCAGGGCGACCCAGCCGAGGGCGAGGCCCAGGACGAGGGCGATCAGGATCTGGATGCTGAAGGACGGGAGGCGGCGACGCTTCGTGGGCGTGGTGCTCGCTGTCGAGGACATGGGGACCTTCTCCGGCGCGGGGGTGGGGCAGACGTGGATAACGTCAGCAACAATCAACCATAACGTCAGATTATTCCCAGGGCGCGGTGAAGAGGGGTCTGTCAGACCCACGTGGTTGAGTAGGTGCTGTCAGGACTGGGGGCGACGAGCTGGACCGGCGAACGGTCCTGAGGTGTTCTGAGAGGTGTCATGGTGAGCAGGCAGAGACAGTCATGGTCGGCTGGGTCGACTGGGTCGACGGGGTCGAAAGGGTCGACGGGGTCGGATAGGTCGGGGTCGCGGGAGCGGTCCGACCGGGGAGAGGTGTCCGCGCAGGCGGACGAGCTGGCGCTCGCCGGGGTGCGAGGGCTGAGCGCGGGGTCCGTCTGGGACCTCGACGACGCGGTGGTCGACCTGATCACGCTCGCGCACGCCACCGGCGGCCGGGCCGTGGTCGAGCAGACCCTCACGACGCGGTTGCGCGGGGTCCTCGAGGAGAGGTGGCGCAGCGGCTGGCAGCCGATGGACCTGCACCACCTGGTCCGGCGGTCCGCGCTGCACGTGCGGGCCGAGCCCGAGACGGTCACGCGGGTCGTGGAGCTGCTGGGGGACCTGATGGCCGCGGACCTGGCGTCCTACCCGCGGGCCACGGTCGTGCAGCGCTGGCACGACCAGCTCGAGCTCGTCGAGGCCTCCGTCTGGTGGCCGGCGGCCGACTCGTGCGTGACGGCGCGGGTCGGGCGGTGGGGCAGCGAGGCGATCGCCTACGAGGTGGCGCTGCGGCTCGAGCACGTGCTCCGGTCGCTCCCCGCCATGCAGCAGCTCGGCGCCAGGCCGGGCGAGGCGACGGCGCAGGCCTCGTCCACGCCGATCGACGTGGACGACAAGATCCTGGCGCGGGTGCGTCAGCTGCTGGCCAAGGCCGAGTCCACGCCCTACGAGGCCGAGGCCGAGACCTTCACCGCTGGGGCCCAGGCCCTCATGGCGCGATACAGCATCGACCACGCGGTGCTGGCCGCGAGCGCGTCGTCAGGCGGTGGCGGTGAGCGACCGGACGGGCGGCGGCTGTGGATGGAGACGCCCTACGTCCGGGAGAAGGTCATGCTGCTCGGAGCGGTCGCCGACGCCAACCGGTCGCGCAGCGTGTGGGCCAAGGAGGACGGCTACGTCACGCTGCTGGGCTTCCCCCACGACCTGGACGCCGTCGAGACCCTCTACACGTCCCTCCTCGTCCAGGCGACCCGCGCCATGCACGCCGAGGGCAAGCGGCTCGACCGGCGCGGCGGGTCCCGGACGCGGAGCTTCCGCCAGTCCTTCCTCGCAGCCTTCGGCGCGCGCATCGGCGAGCGCCTGGCCGAGGTGACCGCCGCCGAGACCGCCCAGGCCGCCGAGGAGATGTCGGCCGTGGGAGGTCGCGAGCTCGTGCCGGTCCTCCAGGAGCGCACCGAGGCCGTCGAGTCGTATGTCGAGGAGCTGTTCCCGCGGGTGCGTCACGTGTCGATGTCCTTCGGGCGCGACCGTGAGGGCTGGGACCGCGGCCGCCGCGCCGCCGACCAGGCCTCGCTCCAGTGGGGGCGGGCCGTGGGCAGCTGACGCGGGGGCCCGGGAGATCACCCAGCGCGAACGTCATGCCGGGTGTCGTGCCAGGGTTCGCGTCGGGCGTCGGCTCGTGTGTCGGGCCTGGGGCGTCGGATCAGGTGTCGATCGAGGCTGGGCGGGGCATGGGTCACGCATGGCCACGACCGACGCACCCAGGCCCAGCACCCGCACGCCGCAGCGCGACCCCGGGCCGGGGGCCCGGGCGTCGCAGTCGGCTTCGTCCCCGTTAGGGCACACCCGGGCCGTCGAGATCGTCGACGCGGTGATCGTCGGCGGTGGTCACCACGGGCTGGTGGCCGCCGCCACCCTCGCCGACGCCGGCTGGGCCGTGCTCCTGCTCGAGGCCCGTGACACCCTCGGTGGCGCCGTGTCGTCCCGCGACGTCGACGGCTGGGTGCTCGACGAGTTCAGCGCCTGCCACCCCCTCGGCGCGGCCTCGCCCGTGTTGCGCGAGCTGGACCTCACGGCCCACGGTCTGCAGTGGTCGCACGCCGAGCGCCCGGTCGTGCACGTGGCGTCCAGCGACGACAGCGTCGGCTCGACCATGGAGGGCGACGCCGAGGCGACCGCCGCGCTGCTGGACGCCGACCATCCCGGCGACGGAGACACCTGGCTGCGCCTGGTGCGGCAGTGGGACGCCATACGAGAGCCGCTGCTGGCGAGCCTCCTCACCCGCTGGCCGCCGGTCCGCTCCGTCGGGCCGCTGCTGGCGCGCATCGGAGCGACCCAGGTGCCGGACTTCGTGCGGTTCGCGCTGCTGCCCGTCGACCGGATGGGCGCCGAGCTCTTCGGCGGCGCCCGCGCCGGGCAGATCCTGAGCGGCAACGCGATGCACGCAGACATCCCCCCGGAGGCGCCCGGCAGCGGGTTGTTCGGCTGGATCATGTCCATGCTCGCGCAGGACGTGGGCTTCCCGTCGCCCCGTGGTGGCACGCAGCGACTGGCCGACGCGCTCGCCTCGCGAGCCCGTGCCGCCGGCGCGCGCCTCGAGACCGGTCAGCGCGTGGCTCGGATCGCCGTGGCCGCTGGGCGAGCGCACGGCGTCGAGACGGTCGACGGTCGGCGCATCCAGGCTCGACGCGCGGTCATCGCCGACACGAGCGCACCCGACCTCTACGACCGGCTCCTGCCGAGCGCCGCCGTCCCCGTGGGGCTCCGATCACGCCTGGACCGCTTCGAGTGGGACCTGCCGACGCTCAAGCTCAACTACCGGCTGTCGGCACCGATGCCCTGGATCGCCGAGCGCGCGCACGGCGCGGCGGTGGTGCACGCCGGCCAGGACCGGCAGGGTCTGGTCCGGTGGACCGCCCACCTCGGCTCAGGACGGGTGCCGCAGCGCCCGTTCGCCCTGGTCGGGCAGATGACGACGGTCGACCCGTCGCGCTCGCCCGAGGGCACCGAGGCGCTCTGGCTCTACACCCACCTGCCGCGGGGCATCACCGACGCCGCGTCGGCGGACCGGCTGACGGACGCGTCGGAGGGGATGTTCGACGACCTGGCCCCTGGCTGGCGCGACCACGTCATCGACCGGTGGGACCAGCGCCCCCACGACCTGCACGCGAGCAACGCCAACCTGGGCGACGGCGCGGTGGGGGGCGGCACGATGCAGCTGTTCCAGCAGGCGATCTGGCGTCCCGTCACCGGGCTCGGCGGGCCCCGCACGCACGTCGAGGGCCTCTACCTCGGCAGTGCGGCCACGCATCCCGGCGGGGGTGTGCACGGAGGCTGCGGCTACCTCGCCGCGCGGGCCGCCCTGCAGGACAACCGCTGGTGGGGCCGCCCGGTGCGCAGCCTGTCGCTGGCCGCCCTGCACCGCCTCTACGCCGACCCACCCACCATCCGCTGACCCACCTCAGGTAGGCACATCCGCCCGACCTAGCACCCCAGGCCGATGTGACCGCCTCAGGTAGGCACACTCGCCGGGCTTCGCACCGGAGGCTGATGGGCCTACCCCCGCTAGGTGCATCAGCTGCGGGGCTGGGTGCGGCGCTCCGCCAGCAGGGCAAGACGCAGCAGGGCCTCGTGGTTGCGGCGCGCGATGCCCGCCTGGCGGACGGCGTGCGGGACCAGTCGACCGGGGCCCCGCGACGCGTCCTCCCGCATGCTGATCAGCGTGCCGCCGTCCTGCGGCTCGAGCGTGATCTCGACGGTGGCCACCATCATGACGGGACGAGCCTTGGCGCTCAGCACGATTCGCCGCCCGGTCTCGCACTCGCGGACCTCGGTCTCGTCGTTCAGCAGCGCGGGCCAGGACCCCACGGAGTGGTGCAGCCGTGCGCCGGCCGCGGGCCAGTCGGCCGACACCGCGCGCATCCGCGACGCCCCGACCACCCAGCACGGATAGGTCCACCCGTCGGCGATCACCGCCCACACCTGGTCGACGGTGGCGGTGGTGCTTCGCTGCTCGGTGTGCATCGGTCCTCCTGAGCCGGCCCACGGCCGGGAGCGGGTGTGCTGTGCCTCCAGCATGACCGAGCCGGCCCGGCCGAGGAGCCTTGCCAGGTGGTCAGCGGCCGTATGCCGCGTCGAAGAACGCCCGCTCGCACGCCACCGACCGCGTGAACGCCCGCTCGGCTGCGTCCTTGTCGCGTGGGTCGCTGGGCTCGTTGGCGTCCAAGCTCGGCCTGCATCCACTCGACCCAGGCGCGGAAGTCCGGACCGCGGTGCAGGTCGACCCAGCCCACGTGCTCCGGACGGGTCGCGGCCATCCCGTCGCGGTCAGCGCGCTCGGCCCAGTCGAGATAGAGCTTCTCCGCGACCAGCAGGACCGCGAGGACCTGGGCGTAGGACCGGGACTCGATGGCGTCCCGCATCACCCGGTCGAAGTCCAGCGTGGCCTGGGTCAGCGTGGGCTCGAACCGCTCGGCCTCGGGCACGCCGAGGGCGTCGAAGGAGTCGATGAAGTAGGTGTCCTCGTCGCTGGCGAACATGCCGAGCTGCCGCGCGAACCGCAGCCGCGAGGTGAGGCCCGGCGCAGACGCGCACGCCTGCCCGAGCAGGGCGGTGAACGCGTCGCAGAACTGGTAGTCCTGCACCAGGTAGTGCGCCAGGACGTCGTCGGCGACGGTCCCGGCGAGCAGCTCGTCGACGAAGCGGTGGCCCGTCGCGGCGGCCCAGTCGAGGTCGGTGGCGTGACGCATGCGCTGGCTCCAGGTGGCGGTCATGCTTCGACCGTATGCCGCGTCGGTGGTCGCCCAACAGCCCACCCCGGCCCCCGCCGCCCCTGCGCACCCCGCCCCGGCCCGGCCCGGCCCGGCCCGGCCCCACGAGATTTCCGGCCCGGCCCCACGAGATCGTGAGTGTTTCGTCCAAGATTCTTGGACGAAACACTCACGATCCTGGGGATCAGAAGGTCAGAGGGTGACGACCATCTTGCCGGTGTTGGCGCCACGCATCAGGTCGATGAACGCCTGCGGCGCCGCGTCCAGCCCCTCGCGCCGCGTCTCGTCGACGCTGATGTCGCCCGCCGCGATCCAGTCCGTCATACGGCCTCGGAACTCGTCGGCCAGGTGGGAGTAGGACCCGACGATGAACCCACGCAGCGTCAGCTGCTTGCCGATGGCGAGGGCGAGGTTGCGCGGGGCGGGCGTGGGCTCGGTGGCGTTGTACTGCGAGATGGCGCCGCACATGGCGACCCGTCCGTGCAGGTTGAGGCGTCCGATGGCGGCCTCGAGGTGCTCGCCCCCGACGTTGTCGAAGTAGACGTCGATGCCGTCCGGGGCCGCCTCGCGCAGCCGGTCGGCGACCGGCCCGTCGTGGTAGTCGAACGCGGCGTCGAAGCCGAGGTCGCGCAGGCGCTGGACCTTGTCGGGCGAGCCGGCGCTCCCGATGACCCGCGACGCGCCCATCAGCCGGGCGATCTGGCCCACGAGCGAGCCCACGGCGCCGGCCGCGCCGGACACGAACACCGCGTCGCCCTCGCGGAACCCGGCGACGGCGGTCAGTCCGGCATACGCGGTCAGCCCGGGCATGCCGAGGACCCCGAGGTATGCCGTCTCGGACACCCGATCGGTGTCGATCACCGTCACGCCATCGGCGGGCAGGATCGCGTGCTCGCGCCAGCCCAGACCGTGCAGCACGCGCGCCCCGACGGGCACGGACTCGCTGCGGGAGGCGACGACCTCACCGACCGCGCCGCCGTCGAGCGGCTCGTCGAGCCGGAACGGCGGCACGTAGGACTTCACGTCGTTCATGCGACCGCGCATGTAGGGGTCGACGGACATCGCGGTGTTGCGCACGAGGACCTGGCCGTCGGCGAGCCCGGGGAGCTCGATCGTCTCGATGCGGAAGTCGTCGGGCGTCGGCCACCCCTGCGGCCGCGCCGCGAGGACGATCTGGCGCGTGCTGGTCGGGGCCGTCATCAGTCCTCCACCACCGTGACGGTGACGTCGATGTTGCCGCGCGTGGCGTTGGAGTACGGGCAGACCTGGTGGGCCTGGTCCGCGAGCTGCTGCGCCTGGTCGTGGGGCAGGGCCGGTATGACGACCTCGAGGGTCACCTCCAGCCCGAAGCCGCCACCGTCACGCGGGCCGATGCCGACGCGGGCGCCGACGCTGGACTCGCCGAGGTCGGCCTTGGCCTCGCGGGCGACCATCTGCAGCGCGGAGTGGAAGCACGCCGCGTAGCCGGCGGCGAACAGCTGCTCGGGGTTGGCGCCCTGGCCGGAGCCACCCATCTCGGTGGGGACGGCGAGGTCGAGGTCGACGCGGCCGTCCTTGGTGAGGACGTGGCCGTTGCGGCCGGCGCCGGTGGCGAGCGCCTCTGCGGTGTAGATCGCGTTCATGACGTGTGCCCTTCGTTCGAGTCGTGCGGGGTGGGCAGGTGGCAGAACCGCTGCGCGAGGGTGCGCAGGGTCTCTGCCTCCTGCGGGGTCAGGTGCATGGAGTCGTAGAGCTGCTGGCGCAGGCCCGCCGCCTCCGGCTCGAGCGCGCGGCCCTGGTCGGTGAGGTGGACGGTGACGCGTCGTTCGTCGCGGTGGTCCCGCCGACGCTCGACGTGCCCGGCGGCCTGCAGGCGTCGCAGCAGCGGGGACAGCGTGCCGCTGTCGAGCTGGAGCCGCTCGCCGAGCTCGGAGACGCTGGGGCCGTCGGCCTCCCACAGCGCGAGCAGCGTGACGTACTGCGTGTAGGTCAGGCCGAGACGTGTGAGCCCCTCGCGGTAGGCGCCGGTCGCGACGCGCGACGCGCTGTAGAGCGCGAAGCACAGCTGCCGGTCGAGCTCGAGGTCTGACTCCATGCCGTCTACCCTGCCACGCCAGTCGGTTGTGTGCAACTCAATTGCGCGCAACTCATCACCTCCCGCCGAGCCCGCACACCCTGACCTCGGTCCGGCACCGATCGGTCCGTATGCCGGAAGAACGCCCCCAGGCCGGGGTCCAGGCGTGCGGGAGGCCCGGCGCCATGCCCCGATCGGGGATGACGCCGGGCCTCTCGGCATACGGCCGGTGCAGGGTGCCTGATCAGATCAACCGGCCCTGGTCACACCGGCCTGGGGAACGGAGGCCGGTCGATGCCTTTGCCGGGGGTAGGTCCATCAGCCGGGAGGGGCAGGACCGTCGAACCCAGGCCGATGTGCCTACCTGAGGCGGTCACATCCGCCTGGCGGGCTAACCCGGGCGGATGTGACTACCTGAGGTAGGTCAGGCGGGGGTGACGCGGATGATCGGCGCGCCCTTGGCGATCTCGCCGGACACGTCCAGCGGCTCGACCGGGCCAGTCGCGAACGAGTTGGTCACGAGGACGGGCGTGATCAGCGAGTAGCCCGCCTCCTCGATCACCGCGCGGTCGAAGGTCACGAGCGGGTCGCCCGCGGCCACCGTGTCGCCGGCCTTGACGTGGACGTCGAAGCCACGGCCGTCGAGGTTGACGGTGTCGATGCCGACGTGGATGAGCAGCTCGACACCACCCTCGACCGCCAGGCCGAAGGCGTGACCTGTCGACTGGGCCACGACCACGGTGCCGGCGGCCGGCGCGCAGATCGTGTCGTCGCGCGGGTCGATGCCGACGCCCGGGCCGACCAGGCCCGCGCTGAACACCTTGTCCGGCACCTCGGCCAGCGGCACGACGACGCCGTCGCAGGGCGCGCCGACCTCGACGGCCCCAGCACTGGCAGAGCCAGCCGCACCGGCAGCACCCGCGCCTACAGCAGCACCGGTCGCGGCCGCACCAGCACCGGCCGTGCCCGCGCCAGCGGTGTCGGTCACCACGCTCGCGCCGCCCGCGGCGGCCTCCGGGCGGGAGTGCCCGGCGGGAGCCTCAGGAGCACGACCGGTCGTCGGGGCGTCGCCCGCGAGCGATCCAGCGCCAGCGCCGGCAGCAGCCCCACCAGCGACGGCCCCGGCGTGCGCCATACGGTCGTCGGTGGACAGGGTGACGTTCTCGTTGTCGACCGGGTTCTGCTCCGGGATCGCGGTGTCCGTGGCGGCGGCGTTGGCGGCGAGCGCCTCGGCCTTCTGCTCGGGGGTGCGGTAGTCGGTGAACACGATCAGCAGCATCGAGATGAAGAAGGACGCGGCCACGGCGATGGCGTAGAGCGGGATGTTGTCGAACGCCGGGATCGTCAGCAGCGAGGTGAAGACGAAGGCGCTGGTCTTGAGCCCGCCGCCGAGGCCGATGATCACGCCACCGACGAGGCAGCCGACGAGCATGCGCGGATAGATCCGCTTGAACCGCAGGTGGATTCCGTACAGGGAGGGCTCGGAGATGCCGCCGAGCAGTCCGGCCGCGAGGGCACCGGTCGCCGTCTGGCGCATCGC
The DNA here is from genome assembly GCF_002453335.1 of Arsenicicoccus sp. UBA6765. Taxonomy (NCBI): domain Bacteria; kingdom Bacillati; phylum Actinomycetota; class Actinomycetes; order Micrococcales; family Intrasporangiaceae; genus Arsenicicoccus; species Arsenicicoccus sp. UBA6765. The sequence goes on along the minus strand of NZ_DKGR01000005.1, from coordinate 10,776 downwards.
CACGTCCTTGTCCTTCATGGCGTGGTAGAGGACGCCGGCGGTGGCGCCGAAGCAGGCGAAGTTCCACGCGCCCATGGGGCCCTGGATGAAGTCGAAGCCGTTCTGCTGGATGTTGAGCAGCATGATCGCGTTGATCGGCCAGTGCAGGCCCAGCGGCACCATGAAGGGGTAGGCCAGCGGGATGACGATCGCGAAGATCAGCGGGCTGAAGTCGTTGATGGACTTCAGGAAGCTGCCGAGGCCGGCGCCGACGTAGACGCCGATCGGGCCGATGAGGAAGGCCGTCAGCGGGATCATCACCAACATCGCGAGGAACGGCACGAAGATCAGGTGCAGGTTGCTCGGGATGAGGCGCTTGAGCAGCTTGTACAGCGGGCCGAGCACCGCGGCCATCAGCAGCGGCGGGAACACCGTCGAGCCGTAGTTGAAGATCGTCAGCGGCAGACCGAAGACGTCGAAGATCTTGACCTCGGAGCCGGCGACCGTGGCGGTGCGGGCGGCGTCACCGAGGGCGGTGAAGCCGGGCAGCATCAGCACACCCATGATCGCGAAGCCCACCCAGGGGTCGGCGCCGAGCTTCTTGGACGCGTTGTAGGCGACCATCAGCGGCAGGAAGGTGAACACGCCCTGCCACAGCAGGTTGATGAACGCCCAGCCGCCCTCGAGCTTGACGCGGGGGTCGGCCCAGTTGCCGATGACGCCGAGGGTGGACATCAGCGCCATGAAGGTGATGAACAGCGAGGCACCGAGCAGCGCGCCCAGGATCGGGCGGAACGAGTCGGAGAGGAACTCGAAGAAGTTGTCGAGCCAGGCGCGTCCGCCGCGGGGGCCGCCGGAGCGCAGCTCGGCCTTGAGCTCGTCGTCGGACTTGGCGCCAGATGCGCCTGCGGCCGCCGCGGAGCCGCCACCGCCGGACGCCATCTCGGGCAGCGCCATGATGTCGTTGAAGACGTTCTGGACCGCGCCACCGATGACGACCTGGTAGCGGTCGCCGGACTGCGGGACGGCGCCCATGACGCCGGGGATCTTCTCCACCTGCGCCTGGTCGACGCCGGACGCGTCCTTGAGCTGGAACCGCAGCCGGGTCGCGCAGTGCGTGAGGCTGGTGATGTTGGAGGGGCCGCCGACGCTCGAGACGATGTCGCTGGCAGGGCTTGATGCCATGAGGTACTTCTTTCCTGGGGGAGCCGCTCGGGCGCGTCAAGTATTCCCTGCCTGGGGCAGGTCCGCTGACCGAGCACTCCCCTGGCACAGGTGCGTCCCGTATGCCGAACGCCGCCGTCTCACGGGCGGGACCCTCAGGCGCGCCGGGCGACCACCGTCCCGGCCACGAGGAGCAGGCCCAGCACGCACACGAGCACGGTCCCCACGACGGCGGCCACGCTGCCGTGCCACAGGGCGACGGCGCCGACCGTGATGGCCACGGCGACCCACACCAGGGCCCCCACGCCGTGGCGGTGGTCGGCGAGGTCGGCATACACGAGCACCTGGACGAGGGCGAGGGCGACGCCGAGGGCGGTGAACACCCAGGCCTGGTGGCCGAGCTCGCCGACATAGGCGCGCCCGCCGACGAAGGAGGTGAGCAGGTCGCCCGCGACCGCCGCGACCAGCACCCCCAGCACGCCGACGGCCGCGGTCACGCCCACGGCCGCCCGGACCGCGGCGCGGCGCTCGGCGGGACGGGCCATGCGCGGGTAGTACATGGTGGCGATGAACTGCGGCCCCCAGAAGGCGACCTTCTCGAACAGCGCGCCCATCGTGTAGACGCCGGACCCGTCGCGCGTCAGGTGGTGGCGGGCGAGGATCAGGTCGAGGCTCGACAGGACGAGCAGGCCCGCGGTCGGCATGGACCCCACCAGGCCGGCCCGGGCGCGCGCGATCCCGGCGGCCCACCGCGAGGGCGCCGTCATCGATCCATCCGGGCCCGCATCGTCCTCGCCGGCGCCACCCCGGCCGGCCCCGCGGACGGCGAGCGCCCCCGCGACGACGGCGACCACGACCCAGCCCACGGCATACCACCCGATCACCCCCAGGACGCCCTGGCCGAGTGCGGAGGCGGCGACGGCGGAGGCGATCTTGGCGACGCCGACCAGCAGCGCCGAGAGCCCGAGCGCCGCGAACCGCTCGGCGCCCTGCAGCACCCCGAGCGCCGCGAAGGCCACGGTCATGGGCACGGCCGACAGCGCCAGCACGACCAACGGCGCCACGGAGGGCAGGTGCAGCAGCGGAGCCACGAGGGGTGCCGTGACGGCGAGCAGCAACGCCGGCACGCCACCGACCAGCAGCGCCCCGACCAGCAGCCCGCCGTCCACGGGGCCGCCCGATCGGCCGTGCGCGGGCGCCGACTGCGACGCGACGCCGCGCGCCGTCACGAGCTGCAGCCCGAGGCCCGGCACGGTCAGGATCGTCGACAGGTTGATCAGCGAGCCCACGGCGCCCAGGTCGTCGGGGGTCATCGACCGCCCGAGCACCACGAAGAACGCGTAGCCGAGCAGCGCCCCGAGGAAGGTGCCGGCGAAGAGCAGCCCACCGGACGACAGGGCCGACGTGACCTGCGCGAGCGCTCGCGACACGACGGGCCGCGCGGCGGCGTCCGAGGTGGTGCGGCTCATGGGAGCTCCTTGGTCGGTGATGCCCGGGCACGGGGTCGTCAGCGTGCCATAGTGCCAGCATGCGACGCCGCGACGTGTGGCCGGGATCTCCCGGACGGGCCGCCTTCGCCGGATGCGTCGCCTCCATCCTCCTCGCCCTGGCCTGGACCTGGCCCGCGCTGGGCCGTGGTCAGCTCCTCTACCGCGACTTCGTGCAGGTGCCCGACCCCGTGCTGGGCCCCTCCGTCCTGGGAGCCGTTGGCCAGGCGCCGCGCGCGGTCCCGCTCGACGCCGTGACGGCCCTGCTCGCGCCCGTCGTGCCGTCGGGGGTCCAGCAGCAGGTCATGCTCGTGGCCTCCCTCGCCCTCGCCGGGTGCGGCCTGGCCGTCCTCCTGCGCCGGCACGGGACAGCGGCCTGCGTGGTCGCCGCCGCCGTCGCGGTCTGGAGCCCGTATGCCGCGCAGCGGCTGCTCGTCGGACAGCCCCCCACGCTGCTGGGGTGGGCCATGGTGCCGTGGCTGGTGGCGGCGGTGCGGCTCGACGGGTCGCCGCGACGCCGCATCCTCGCGGTGCTGGTCGCCGCCCTGCCCGCCGCCCTGACGCCGTTCGGCGGGCTGCTGGCGCTGGCGGTCGTGGTGGTGACCGCCCTGACGACGAGGCATCGCCCCGGGCGGCATCGTCGGGAGTGGTTGGCCCTCGCGGGTCTCGGCGCGGCCTGGTGCCTGCCCTGGGTCGTCGCCGGCCTGCGGGGGGCCAGCGCGGCGGGCGAGACGTCGGGGGCCCGGGCGTTCGCGGTGCGGGCGGACGGGGTGCAGGGGGTGCTCGACGTGCTCGGCGGTGGGGGCATCTGGGCGCCCGCCGCCGCCCTCGCCTCACGCGCCCACGCCCCGGCCCTGCTGGCCTCGGCAGCCCTGGTGATCGTCGCGGCCCTCGTGCTGGCCGTGGGCAGCGTCCGCACGGGCCGGGCCGACCGCTGGCTCCTCGCGGCCGCCCTGGTCCTGCCCGCCCTCGTCGCCCTGACGCTGGCGTCCGGACCCGGGCTGGTGCTCTGGGGTGAGGCCCAGCACGTGCCCGGCGTCGGCATCCTGCGCGACACCCACCGGCTGCTCGGCCTGACGGTGCTCGCGACCGCGGTGCTGCTCGGCCTCGGGGTGGCCGCCCTGGCCCGGCGCCTCGGGCCGGTGGCCGCCGCCGGCGCAGCCGCGACCCTCGTGGCGCTCGCCGTGATCGGAGCCCCGGACGCCCCGGCCCGCGTCCACGCGGCCTACCGCCCCACGGGCTTCCCCGCCGGGTGGTCCGAGGCCGTCGCCGCGGTGGGCGACCGGACGACGCTCGTCCTGCCCTGGCAGCCCTTCCGACGGCAGGCCTGGGTGGGCGACCAGCCCTTCCTCGACCCCCTGCCCCTCGCTCTGCGTGGTCATGCGATCGCATCACGCAACCTCTCGGTCCCCCGCGACGGGGGCGCGGTGGTGGTCGGGTCCGACGACACGACCGCGGTCGAGGCCTGGGCCAGAGGCGACCTGGAGGCCCTCCGCCTGGCCGGGGTCGAAGCGGTCGTGACCTGGGCAGACACTCCCGGCGAGACGCCGCAGCCCCCACCCGGGGCACGCCGCGTCGGCACGACCGGACCCCTGCGCGTCTGGCTCGTCGACGACCCCTCGACGGGCCCCTCCAGCGCCCGGTCCTGAGGCCGCCCATCGGGGCGATCTGTCGGTAGAGTGACGCAGACCACAGGACAGGCTGAGCTCCGGCACGTACTCTTACCGACCAGTAGTACCCATCAGTAGCCCCTGGTCGCCAGCGACCAGCCCCCCAGCAGCACCCAGCACCACCTGCAACGGCGCCATCCAGCGCGGGCCCCGCCTCCCGCCTCTTGCAGATCGAGGTCTGACCATGTCTTCCCTCAGTGGCCGCACCGCAGCCGTCATCATCGCCGCCCTGTCCTGCCTGCTCGGCCTCGGCGCCTCCGCCCTGGCCATCAACGCCGTGAGCGCCGCCGCTCCCGACGACGCCAAGGCCGCGACGTCCGGACCGGCCGCCCAGGTCGCCCCGGCCGAGATCATCGGTTACGGCGGCTGACGGCTCCCCGTCACCGCGTCGACACCTTTCGCACCACGACCACGCCCACGCCCACAGCCGTGCGTATCGCCTTCCTCAGCTGGCGCGACCTCACCCACCCCGAGGGTGGCGGGGCCGAGCGCTACGCCCAGACCGTCTGCAGCGGGCTCGCCGCCCGCGGCCACGACATCACCCTGCTGTGCGCCGCCCACGGCGACGCCCCCGAGCAGGAGCACCTCGACGGCTACCGCATCCTCCGTCAAGGGGGACGCGCCTCCGTCTATCCCGCGACCGTCCGGCGGCTGCGCGAGCTCGAGCGCACCGAGGGCCACTTCGACGTCGTCGTCGACATCCAGAACGGCCTGCCCTTCGGCTCGCGCCTCGGCACCCTGTCCCCGGTGGTCGTGCTGATCCACCACGTGCACAAGGAGCAGTGGCCGGTCGTCTTCAACCGCGCCGTCGCCTCCGTGGGCTGGTTCCTCGAGTCCCGCATCTCGCCGTGGCTCTACCGCGGCTGCCAGTACGTCACGGTCTCCGGTCGCACCCGTGACGAGCTCGTCGAGCTCGGGGTCGACGCCGAGGACGTCTCGGTGATCCACAACGGCACCGAGCTGCCGTGGAGCACGCGGGAGTCGCGCACCGAGCACCCCAGCCTCGTCGTCCTCGGGCGGCTCGTCCCCCACAAGCGGGTCGAGCTGGCCATCGACACCGCCCAGCGCCTGCGCCACCGGTTCCCCGGGCTGCGGCTGCGGGTCGTCGGCGACGGCTGGTGGCGCGAGCGCGTCGAGGAGCACGCCCGCTCGGTCGGGGCCGACGACATCGTCGACGTGCTGGGCTTCGTCGACGAGGTCACCAAGCACCACGAGCTCTCGTCGGCGTGGGTCTCGCTGGCCCCGAGCCTCAAGGAGGGCTGGGGGCTCAACGTCATCGAGGCCGCCATCCACGGCGCCCCCACGGTGGCCTTCCACGACGCCGGCGGCCTGTCCGAGTCCGTGGTCGACGGCTATACGGGCACCCTCGCGCACGACCTCGACGAGTTCGTCGAGGCCACCGCCGAGCTCCTCGCCGACCATCACCTGCGGCACGAGATGGACCTCGCGGCCCGCGCCCACGCCCGCCGCTTCTCCTGGGGCGCGACCGTCGACAGCTGGGAGCGCACGCTCGCCCGGGCTGCCGCGCACCGCCCGGCCGTCGCCGAGATCGACCAGGTCGTCGCCGCACCCGAGCGGGTCGGCCACCGACCCGGCCGGCGCGCGAGCGCATGACCGCGGACCAGCAGCAGCGCGCCCCCGTGCCGGAGCATCCCGGTGCGGGGCGCCCGCTGCCGCCCCTGGCCCGCGTCGGCTCCCTGGCCCGCTCGGTCCAGCTCTTCCGCGCGTTCACGGTCGAGCAGACCGACCCCGCCTACTTCTACGGCCTGCTCGCGCTGGACTCGGTCCGCGAGGCGAGCCGCTGGTGCGAGCTCGACGGTGCCACCATGGTCGACGTGGGGGGCGGACCGGGCTACTTCGCGGACGCCTTCATGGCGGCCGGGGCCCGCTATGCCGGGATCGACCCCGACGCCGGGGAGCTCGAGCGCCGCGGGACGGTCGCCTCCAACACCCTGCGCGCCTCGGGGTTGTCGCTGCCCATCGCGGACGACGTCGTGGACCTCACCTACTCCAGCAACGTGCTCGAGCACGTGCCCGCGCCGGAGGAGATGGCGGACGAGATGGTCCGCATCACCCGACCCGGCGGCACCGTCGTCATCTCCTGGACGCCCTGGCTGTCCCCCTGGGGCGGCCACGAGACCGCCCCCTGGCACTACCTCGGCGGCCGTCGCGCGGCGGACCGCTACGCCGACCGGCACGGCCATCGCCCCAAGAACGACTTCGGCCGCTCCCTCTATGCCTGCTCCATCGCCCGCATGCTCACCTGGCTCGCCGCCGCGGAGCGCGCCGGCCGGGTCGAGCGGGTCGAGATCCTGCCCCGCTACCACCCGGCCTGGGCCCGGTGGCTGATCCGCGTGCCGGGCGTCCGCGAGATCGTCTCGTGGAACGCCGTGCTGGTGCTGCGTGTTCGATGACCTCGGCTCCCCCCGCTCCCCGGACCGACCGGCCCCACCAGGCCGGTCGGTCCGATCGTGCGAGTCGTGCTGACCAGCACGTATGGCGGGTGCGGCTGCTCACGGCGTGCGTGCTGCTCACGGCCGCGAGCTTCCTGCAGGGCGGGGGCCGGGTCGTCCCGGACACCAAGCTCGACCTGACCCTGTCACCGGCGGCCTTCCTCGGCCGGGCCCTGCACGTGTGGGACGGGGGCCACCTCGGGCAGCTGCAGAACCAGGCCTACGGCTACCTCTTCCCCATGGGGCCGTTCCACCTGGTGCTGCGGGTGCTGCAGGTGCCCGAGTGGGTGACGCAGCGGCTGTGGTGGTCGCTGGTGCTGTGCACCGCCTTCCTCGGCTTCTGGCGGCTGGCGCGGGCCGTGGGGGTGGGTGGGCCGTGGACGCGCTACCTCGGGGCCTTGCTGTTCGCCCTGTCGCCGCGCTTCCTCGCCGAGATCGCGGTGACCTCGATCGAGGTGTGGCCCATGGCCGTGGCGCCGTGGGTGCTGCTGCCGCTGGTCGACCCGACCCCCCAGCGCACCCGCCTTCGGGTCCTGCGCTCGGCGCTCGCCTTCGGCTGCATCGGGGGCGTCAACGCCATCGCCACGGGTGCCGCCCTTGTGCTGCCCACCCTGTGGTGGCTGACCCGCGAGCGCCCGGCCCGGTCCCTGCGGGCGTTCGCGGCGTGGCTCGGCGCGTGCGTCCTCGCGGGTCTGTGGTGGATCGGCCCGCTCGTGGTGCTGGGGCGCTACAGCCCGCCCTTCCTGGACTGGATCGAGAACGCCGCCGCCACGACCGGCACCGCGAGCCCCTTCACGGCGCTGCAGGGGACCACGCACTGGCTGTCCTACCTGCGCGTGGCGGACGGCCCGACCTGGCCGGCCGGCTGGGTCACGGTGACCGTGCCGATCCTCGTGGTGACGACGACGGTGCCGGCGGTCATCGGGCTGGTCGGCCTGACCCTGCGCGGCCTCCCGGACCGGTCTTTCTGGCGCCTGGGCGCCGTCGTCGGCCTGGTGCTGCTGGTCGCCGGCTTCGCCGGACCCGCGCACGGCCCCTTCGCCGACGACGTCCGCACCCTCCTCGACGGCCCGCTCGCGCCCTTCCGCAACATCCACAAGTTCGAGCTGGTCCTGCGGATCCCGTTGCTGATCGGCCTCGTCCACGCCGTCCATGTCGTCGGCACCCGGTCCAGCGGCGAGCGCAGCGCCGGCCCCGCAGGGCCGGTCCGGTGGGTCCCACGGGAGCTCGTCGCCGCGGTCACCGGCATCCTCGTCGTCGCGGCAGCCGCCCCCGCCGTGGCCGCGATGCTGCCGCGCGCCGGCGCCTACGAGCAGGTCGCGGGCTACTGGCGCGACGTGGCGGGCTGGCTCGACGAGCAGCCGGGCTCCGGGTCGGTGCTCGTCGTGCCCGCGGCCCCGGCGGCCGAGCTCACCTGGGGGTCGCCCCGAGACGAGCCGCTCCAGGCGCTGATGCGACGACCCTTCGCCGTGCGCGACGCCGTGCCCCTCGGGTCCGCCGGCTCCACCCGCTACCTCGACGAGGTCGAGCGCCACCTGCGCACCGGGGTCGGGGGCACCGGCCTGCGCAGCTCGCTGCGCGACGCGGGCATCCGCTACCTGGTCGTCCGCAACGACCTGCGCGCCACCGCCCGGCGGGCCCCCGCCCTCGCGGTGCACCAGGCCCTGACGGACGCGGGCATCGACCGCGTGCGCTCCTTCGGCCCGCCCGCGGGCAGCGCCTTCGAGACCGCCGACACCACGGTCGACGAGCGCACCCTGCTGCCCTACCCCAGCGTCGAGGTCTACGACGTCGGGGACGTGGCCGACGCCCGGCTCGTCCCGGCGTCCGCGCTGCGTCAGCTGACCGGCGGGCCGGAGGACCTGCCCTCGCTGGACCGCGTCCTGCCGGGTGGCGCCACCGTGCTCGGCGACGACCGCACGGCCCTGCCCGCCACCCCCGCGCTCCCCGAGATCCTCACCGACGGCAACCAGCGGCGCGAGACGATCTTCGGCCGGGCCTCCGACAACCGGTCGCCCGTGCTGCGCCCCGCGGACCCCGGCACGACCGGCCGCCGGGTGCAGGACTACCTCGTGGACCCCCGCGCGCCACAGGTCACCCTGCGCTGGGAGGGCATCGCCGGGGCCGAGGCCTCCAGCTCGGGCTCCGACGCCGGCTCCTTCGTCCGCACCTCGAGCGGGGACGGCCCGGCCGCTGCCCTCGACGGGGACCCGACCACCCGCTGGGTGTCCGGCCGGTTCCAGCAGGCGGTCGGCGAGTGGTTCGAGGTGCGCCTGGACCGCCCCCGCGACCTGACGGGCACGACGCTCACCCTCGCCTCGCCGTGGGCCGGCGCCGCGCCGCCCGTGGCCGTCGACGTCACCACCGACGCCGGCACCGTGCCCATGACGCTCACGCCGGACCAGGCGGCCGGCGCGACGGCCGCCGTCTCCCTGCCCCCCGGCCCCACGACGCGCCTGCGTCTCACCCTGCGCGGCGTCGGCGCCGGCACCGAGCGGGCCTTCGCGATCACCGAGGTCACGCTGCCCGGCATCGTGCCGGTGCCGCGTCTCGTGCTGCCGCCCACCCCCTCGGGGACGCCCGACATCGTCAGCCTCCGACGCCAGGAGCCCGGCCGCACCGGCTGCCTGCGGCAGGGCGCTCGTCCGCTGTGCGCCGCGGGGCTCGTCGCCACGGGCGAGGAGGCCGCCGGCCTGTTCCGCTCCTTCACCACCACCACGAGCACGAGCTATGCCTGGTCCGGCCACGTGCGGGCCCGCCCGACCGCGACGGGCCGGGCGCTGCTCGACATACCGGGCAGGATCCGCGCCGAGGCCTCCACGTCGCGGGTCCCGGGGCTCGCCGGGCGACCCGGAGCCGCCGTCGACGACGACCTCGGCACCGGGTGGGTCGCCTCGGAGCTGGACCGTCAGCCCACGCTGCGGCTCACCCTGCCGGCGCCGCGGGCGCTCACCGGCGTCCGCCTGCTGTCCGATGCCCACCTCGCGGCCTCGCGACCGCGCCGCGTGCAGGTCCGCACGGGCGACGGCCGCACCCGCAACGCCACCGTCGCGCCCGACGGCACCGTCGCCTTCACGGCCCGGACCGACCGGGTGGACATCACGGTCACCGGGGTCGACGAGGTGCGCTCGATCGACGCCGCCACCAAGCTCGCCCAGGCGCTCCCCGTCGGCGTCTCCGAGGTGGCGCTCCTCGGCGCCGAGGATCTCCGCGCACCGCTGGACCGGGACGCGCCCGTGGGCGGGACCTGCGGCGACGGACCGACCGTGCGCCTCGACGGGGTCACCCGGCCGTCCCGCCTGGTCGCGACGGTCAGCGACGTGCTCGACGACCGGCTGCTGCGCTGGGTCCCCTGCGGCGGCCCCACCGACCTGGGCGGTGACCGCTCCGCGCAGCCGATCCCGGTCGCCCCGGGCGAGCACCGGGTCACGGTCCTCGCGACGTCGGCCTACGTCCCGGAGAGCCTGCTGCTCACCACCCCCGAGCTCGTGCCCTCGTCCTCCCGGCCGGTCGGCACCGACGTCGTGGCCGGCGCCGACGGATATGCCGTGCCCGAGCGCGCCGCCCCCGCCGTGCTCGCGCTCCCGCACAACGCCAACGCCGGCTGGGTCGCCACGGACGACGACGGCCACGAGCTCACCCCGGTCCGGCTCGACGGCCGTCGTCAGGGCTGGGTCCTGCCGGCGGGCCCCGCCACCGTCGTGCACCCGAGCTTCGCTCCCCAGCGCCCGTATGCCGCGCTGCTCGTCGCCGGCGCCCTCGGGCTGCTGCTGGTCGCCGCGGGCGCCTGGCGCGAGGGTCGCCGTCAGCGAGCCGCGCAGCTCGAGGGGACGGTCCTCGGGTCGCCGCCCCTGCGCAGCGGGGCCTGGAGCCCGTATGCCGTCACCGGCGTCGTCGCGGTGCTGCTGCCGCTGGCGACGGGACCGACCGGACTCGGCGCCGTGGGCGTGGGTCTCGTCGTGGGGCTGCTGGCGCGCCGGGCCCGCCGCCCCGACCTCGTGCGCGCGGCGGTCGTCGCGGGCG
>NZ_DKGR01000046.1:0-12480 GCF_002453335.1 Arsenicicoccus sp. UBA6765 | reverse complement strand
CAGCCAACGTGCCAACCCGGGCGGGTGTGACTACCTGAGGTAGGTCACTTGCCCTGGTTGGCGACGGCCTCCGCGGCGGCCTTGGCGGCCTCGGGGTCGAGGTACTCGCCGCCGGGGACGGTGGGCTTGAGCGACTCGTCGAGGCGGTAGACCAGCGGCATGCCGGTCGGGATGTTGAGGCCGGCGATGTCGTCGTCGCTGATGCCGTCGAGGTGCTTGACCAGGGCGCGCAGCGAGTTGCCGTGCGCGGCGACCAGCACGGTCTTGCCGTCCTTGAGGTCCGGGACGATGTCGGACTCCCAGTAGGGGATCATCCGGGCGACGACGTCCTTGAGGCACTCGGTCTTGGGCATCGCGTCACCGAGGTCGGCGTAGCGCGGGTCCCCGGCCTGGCTGAACTCGTTGTCGTCGGCGATCTCCGGCGGCGGGGTGTCGTAGGAGCGGCGCCAGAGCATGAACTGCTCCTCGCCGTACTGCTCCTTGGTCTGCTTCTTGTCCTTGCCCTGCAGGTCGCCGTAGTGGCGCTCGTTGAGGCGCCAGGACCGCTTGACCGGGATCCAGTGGCGGTCGCACTCGTTGAGGGCGGCGTTGGCGGTGTTGATCGCGCGACGCAGCAGCGAGGTGTGCAGGATGTCCGGCAGCAGCTCGGCGTCCTTGAGCTGCGTGCCGCCGGAGACGGCCTCGGCGCGGCCCTTGTCGGACAGCTCGACGTCAACCCAGCCGGTGAAGAGGTTCTTGGCGTTCCACTCGCTCTCGCCGTGGCGCAGGAGGATCAGCGTGTAGGTCATGCTCCGACCCTATCCTTCGTGGACGGAGCCCTCACCCGGTGCCTCGCCCTGCGGACCGGTGTCCAGGATGTGGCGGAAGGCGTCGAGGTTGCGGGTCGACTCGCCCCGCGAGATCCGCCACGCCCACTCCTTGCGCATCGAGGTGATGAAGCCGATCTCCAGCAGCTCGTCGAAGGGCTCGTCGGCCGCCTCGAGGACGGTGCCGAGCAGCTGGTCGAGGTAGGCCTCGTCCACCCCGGCGAGCGGGACGTGCGAGGTGACGTAGACGTCTCCCGAAGCGTCGATGGCGTAGGCCACGCCCGCCATCCGCAGGTTGCGCCGCAGCAGGGTGCGGTAGAACCGCTCGTGCGCCTCGTCGGCGTTGCGGATCACGAACGCGCTGCCGGATAGGCCGCGCTCGCGCACCAGCAGGGACAGCACGGTCTTGAGCTTGTGCTCCCCCGGCAGCGTCACCACGACCTCGCCCTCGCGCGCCCCGCGCTCCCACTCGAGCTCCTGCCCGGTGACGAAGGCCTCGACGGCGGCGAGCACCTTGGCGGTGTCAGAGGTGTCGGAGGTGTCAGAGGTGTCGGGGTCGGCAGGGCTGGATGCAGGGCTGGTGGTGAGGCTGGTGGTGGGGCTGCTGCTGTGCACGTCGTCGGTCACGAGGCCAGGCTACGTCGTCGGGCGAGGACGTCCTGATAGACGGCGACCAGCCGGTCGGTGGTCGCCTCCCACGAGAACGCCTCGGCGTGCCGGGCGGCTCGAGCCCGTATGCCGGGGAGGTCGCCGTGGTCGAGCAGCGACGCGATGGCGTCGGCCCAGGCACGCGGGTCGTGCCCGTCCACGAGCACGCCCGCGTCACCGACCGCCGTCGGGAGGCCACCCACGCGGGTGGCCGCGAGGGGCGCGCCGCACGCCAGCGCCTCGACGGCGACCAGCCCGAAGGACTCGTTGTAGGACGGGACGGTAACCACGTCGGCCGCCCGGAACCAGTCCGCCAGCTCGGCGCGGGTGCTCTGCTGGTGCCAGACCATGTGGTCGCCCACCCCGAGCTCGGCGGCCAGGCGTCGCAGGAACTCCGGGTCGCCATACCCGCCCCCGCTGTCACCGCCGAGGACGGCGACGCGCAGCCGTGGCCGCAGCTCGGGACGACGGGAGAGCAGCTCGGCGGCGGCGCGGACGAGGACGTCCGGGGCCTTGAGCGGCTGGATCCGCCCGACGAACAGCAGCAGCACCGCGTCCGACGGCAGCCCCAGCCGGGCTCGTGCCTCGCCCTGGTCGCCCGGGTGGAAGACGTCGAGGTCGACGCCCGGGGGGACGACGGCGACGCGGTGGGGCGCAGCGTCATACAGCTCGATCAGCTCGCGGCGCTCGATCTCGGTGTTGGCGACCAGGTGGTCGGCGGCCGCGACGACCTGCTCCTCGCCGATCTCACGACCGGGAGGCTCGGGCGAGTCCCCTTGGGCCAGCTGGAGATTCTTGACCTTGGCCATCGTGTGCATGCTGTGGACGAGGGGCACCTGCCAGCGGTCGGCGGCCAGCCAGCCCACCTGCCCGGACAGCCAGTAGTGCGAGTGGACGAGGTCGTAGTGCCCCTCGGGGTTCATCGCCTCGGTGCGCATGACCCCGGCGGCGAAGGCGCACAGCTGGCCGGGGAGGTCCATCTTGCCGAGACCCTCGAAGGGGCCGGCGGTGACGTGGCGGACGGTGACGCCGTCGTCGAGCCGGACGGCGGGCGCCTGGCGACCCGAGGTGGCGCGGGTGAAGACGTCGACCTCGATGCCGCGGCACGCGAGGCGGCGGGCGGTCTCGGCGACGTAGACGTTCATGCCGCCGGCGTCACCTCGGCCCGGCGTCGCGAGGGGTGACGTGTGGACGCTCAGCATCGCGACGCGGTGCAGCCCGGGCATGAGACCTCCGTGGGTGACGACGGGTGGCGTGCCGACGGAGACGCCGAGCGCTGCCGCTCGCGACAACCGGCCGGTGCCGGGCGGCATTCCCCTCGTGCGGGGCAGCGCGCGTGGATGTCCGGGGCGGGGTGGGCGCGACCTAGGCTGGACCGGTGGCCCGCACCTCCCCCATCGGCACCGTGACGCGCGGGACGACCAACCCCAACCGGCTGCGGCGCTGCGACCGCTGGCTGGCCGGCCCGCAGGCCTGGCGGCTGAGGTCGGCGGCCGCGTCTCCGATCGCGGTCGACCTCGGGTATGGCGCCTCCCCCGTCACCGCGGTCGAGCTGCACGAGCGGCTGTCGGCCGTGCGGCCGGACGTGCGCGTCGTGGGCATCGAGATCGAGCCGTCCCGCGTGGAGCTCGGTCGGCCGCTGGAGGTGCGGGGGCTGTCCTTCCGCCTGGGCGGGTTCGAGGTGCCCCTGGACGGCGAGTCCGCCACGGTGGTGCGGGCGTTCAACGTGCTGCGGCAGTACTCCGAGGAAGAGGTCCCGGACGCGTGGCGCCGGCTGTGCTCGCGCCTCACGCCCGACGGGCTGCTGGTGGACGGGACCTGCGACGAGATCGGGCGGCTCGCGTCATGGGCCACCCTCGACCGCTCGGGTCCGCTGTCTCTGACCTGCTCGTGGCACCTGCGGGGCCTGGTCCGGCCCGGTGTGGTGGCCGAGCGGCTGCCCAAGGCGCTGATCCACCGCAACGTGCCGGGCGAGCGGGTCCACGACTGGCTCTCCGCGGTCGACGCGGAGTGGGCCCGGCAGGCGCCGCTGGCGAGCTATGGGGCGCGACAGAGGTTCGTGGCGGTGGCGCGCGGGCTGCGTGAGGCGGGGTGGCCGCTGCTCGACGGGCCGGCCCGGTGGCGGCTGGGCGAGCTCACGGTGGCGTGGTCCGCGGTCGCCCCGTCCTGATCCGCCTGGCTTCGTCACACCGGCCCGGCTTCGTCATACCTACCTCAGGTCGTCACATCGGCCTGGCGTGCCACGTCGGGCGAGTGTGACTACCTCGGGTAGGTCGTGGTGCCGAGGCGGAGATGGGTCGGGTGCTCCTCGTCGGGCACGTCCTCGCCGTCGAGGAGGCGCCGCACCATGTCACCGAGATGGCGCCCCTTGCCCCGCCCGTCCTGCTCCACCGTCGTGAGCCGCCCCTCGAACCACGGCAGCTCGACACCGTCGAAGCCCACGACGCTCAGGTCCTGCGGCACCGACAACCCCCGGTCGGCCGCCGCGCGGATCACCCCGGCCGCCAGCAGGTCCGACTGGGCCACCACGGCGGTGGGGCGCGGCGAGACGTCGAGCAGGAGCGCGGCCGCCTCGGCCGCGCCGTCGATCGACAGGCTCGCCGACTGCACCATCGGGCGGTCCGGGCCCATCCGGTCGACGAACGCCAGCGCCCGGTCCCGCGCGTCCGGGTAGGTCGCCGCCTCGATGTCCGCCACCGTCACCGGTCCGGTGCGAGCGCCGGGATCCAGCGGCATGGCCAGCATCGCGACGTCCCGGTGGCCGAGCTCGAGCAGGTGGTCGACCAGGGCGGCGGTGGCGCCGCGGTCGTCGATGCGCAGCTGCACGACCCGGTCGTCGGCCGGGGCGCCCGTGCCGAGCATCGGGATCCCCCGGGCGGCCACCTGGTCGACGAGCGCGGAGGTGGCGGGACCGCACAGGGCGAACACCAGCGCGTCCAGCGCCTGTCCCGCCACGAGGCGGGCCGCGTGGGAGGCCTCCCCCGGCGCCTCCGGCACGAGCAGCATCCCCATCCCGAGCTCGTCGAGCGCCTGGCCGAGGCCGTCCAGCACGGAGACGGCGTAGGGGTCCTGGAAGGCATAGCCGAGCGTCCCCTCGAGGTGCACCCCGACCACCCCCGACCGCCCGTGCCGCAGCGACGAGGCGAGGGGGTCGGGCCCGGCATACCCGAGGGCCTCGGCCGCCTCGCGCACCCGCTCCGCCGTCGCCGGGGAGACGCCCTGCTTGCCGCTGTAGACGAGCGACGCGGTCGAGATCGACACGCCCGCCTGGTCGGCCACCTCGCGGAGGGTGGGCCGGCGCTGGGGCGAGCGCGTCGTGGATTGACCGGTCCGTGCCATGTCGGCAAACTAATCGAAACGATTCGATCGAATCGATTCGATTCGATCGCACCCCGCAGCGATGCTCCAGACGCCAGGCCCCACCGCCGTATGACGCCGCCGAGCCACGGCCAGACCACACCATCCCGGAGGACCTCACATGACCACCACGACCCTGTCCCCCGAGCGCGTGCGCCAGGCCGTGTGGGCCGTGGTGGCGGTCTTCGCGGTCAACGGCATGGGCTTCGCCACCTGGTCGTCCCGGATCCCCGCCATCAAGTCCTCGCTCGGGCTCGACCCCGGCCAGCTGGGCGTGCTCCTGATGTGCGTGTCGGCGGGCTCCCTGCTGGGCCTCCCCGCCGCGGGCAGCATCACGGCCCGCATCGGTGCCGTCCGCACGGTCATGTCCGGGCTCGCGGTGTTCTGCGTCGGGCTGGTGGTCCTCGGCGTCGGCACCGACCTCGCGCACTCGGCGATCGTGGCAGGGGTCGGGTTGTTCCTCGTCGGCCTCGGCATCGGCACCTGGGACGTCTCGATGAACATCGAGGGCGCAGCGGTCGAGCAGCACCTCGGGCGCGCGATCATGCCGTGGTTCCACGCCGCGTTCAGCGGCGGCACGGTGCTGATGGCGCTCGCCGCGGCGGGCCTCGCCTGGGCCGGCGTCCCGGTCTGGGTGCACCTCACCGGCGTGGCGCTGCTGTGGCCGCTGCTCGGCTGGCTGTCCGTCCGCGGCTTCCTCCCCCGTGCGGTGGAGGAGGCGGACACCGAGGCCACCGACGACGAGGCCCGCCCGTCCAGCACCTCCGCGTGGCGCGAGCCGCGCACCCTGCTCATCGGCGTCGTCGTGCTCGTCGCCGCCATGACCGAGGGCACCGCCAACGACTGGGTGTCCGTCGCGCTCGTCGAGGGCTACGACCTGCCGCAGTGGGCCGGGATCCTCGGCTTCGCGACCTTCCTCAGCGCCATGACGATCGGACGCCTGCTGGGCACCTCCGCGCTGGACCGCTACGGCCGGGTGCCGGTGCTGCGCGTGCTGTTCGTGATGGCCGCGATCGGCTCGCTGGTGGTCGTCTTCGGCGGACCGGTCCTGGCCTTCGTCGGCGCAGCGATCTGGGGCGTGGGAGCCAGCCTCGGCTTCCCGGTCGGTATGTCGGCCGCCAGCGACGACCCTCGTCGGGCCGCGGTGCGGGTGAGCGTCGTCTCGACGATCGGCTACCTGGCGTTCCTCGCCGGCCCGCCGTTCCTGGGCTTCCTGGGCAACCACGTCGGGGTCCTGCACTCGCTGCTGCTGGTCGGCGGTCTCGCCGTGATCGCCCTGCTGCTGGTCCCCGTGACCCGCGAGCAGCGCGACTGACGCGACTGACGCGACTGACGCGACTGTGCGGACGGTGCGGACGGTGCGGACGGGCAGCTGGCGACCAGGGTCAGGAGCTCAGGAAGCCGCTGACCAGGGTCCGCACCGTCGCCCGGTGGGCCCACAGCAGCCCGCCCGCCGGGAGCACCTCGACCCGGGCCTGCGGCAGCAGCTCGCCCAGCCGGCGCGCGACCGAGGCGGGGTGGATCACGTCGTCCTCCTGGCCGACCACCAGCACCGGGACCGTCACCCGCGCCAGGAGTGCCACGTCCGGCACCGCGACCTGACCGGGGACCGTCGTGAGCGCACGTCCGATCCCCACCGCGCTGAGCCGCCCCGCGACGACCTCGTCGGCCATCTGCTCCGCCCAGGCGTCCGCCGCCGCGCCCGGGGCAGCCGACCCCACGCCGCCGTCCCCCCGGTAGAACTCGACGGCGGCCGCGCGGTCCCCCTCGGCGATGCGGCGGCCCAGCCGCTGCAGCTCGTCGACGCCCGGTCCCCGGCGTGGCCGGTCGAGCCCCGCGGGCAGCACCAGCACCACCCGCTCGAAGCGGTCGGGATCGTCGCAGAGCAGGCGCAGCAGCGCGCCCGCGCCCAGGCTGACCCCCAGCGCGCGCGTGGCCCCCACCTCGTCGGCGACGGTCCGCAGCTCGGCGGCCAGGTCGGCATACGACCAGGGCAGGTCGGGCACGACCGACCGCCCGTGTCCCCGGAAGTGGAAGAAGGTGCGCGCCCCGCGCACCCCCGATGCGAAGGGCCGCGTCGTGTCGATGGAGGAGCCGGCGCCGTGCGCAAAGACCGTCGCCGGCTCGCCGCGGCCGACGGTGAGCAGGTCGAGGGGGCCGGCCGGGCCGGCCACCTGCGCCAGGCGACCGGCGGGGGTCACCACGGGCCGTAGGGACCGTCCTGACGTCCCCGGCCCTGGACCCGCTGGAGGGCCGGGCGGACGTCGACCCAGTAGACGATGATGGCGATGGCGGCCAGCAGGCCGAGCAGGTGCAGCACGCCGAAGGCCCCCGCGACCAGCGTCGCCACCACGATGATCGCCAGCCAGGCGCCCTTGGAGAGCTTGCTGGCCGCCGGGAACGCGTCCGGACGCGTCATGGCGACCTGGATGCACCCGACCACGCCGGCGACGACGGCCGCGAGCTGGAGCAGGGTGGCCACCAGGCCTTGGAAGGAGAAGGTCAGCTGGTCCACGGGGGTCAGCCTACGGCTCAGACCTCCACGATCACCGTGAACGGACCGTCGTTGACCGAGGCGACGTCCATCATCGCGCCGAACCTGCCGGTCTCGACGGTCACGCCGACGGCCCGGACGGCGGCCACGACCTGGTCGAATACCGGCTCCGCCACCGGGCCCGGTGCCGCCGCGCTCCAGGACGGTCGACGCCCCTTGCGCACGTCGCCGTAGAGCGTGAACTGGCTGACCAGCAGCACCGGGGCCCCCACGTCGAG
The DNA here is from genome assembly GCF_002453335.1 of Arsenicicoccus sp. UBA6765. NCBI lineage: Bacteria > Bacillati > Actinomycetota > Actinomycetes > Micrococcales > Intrasporangiaceae > Arsenicicoccus > Arsenicicoccus sp. UBA6765. The sequence continues at coordinate 4,897 of NZ_DKGR01000046.1, read as the reverse complement.
GACCGAGCGCTCGTCCCGCAGGATCCGCAGCTCGGTGAGCTTGCGGGCCATCGTCGCGACCTGGTCCGGCCCGTCGTCGTGGGTCACGCCGAGCAGGACGAGCAGTCCCGGCTCGGTGATCTGCCCGACGACCTCGCCCTCGACGACGACGCTGGCGGCGGTCACGCGGGAGACGACGGCACGCACGCAGGAGACTCCTCGAGGTGGGGGTGCGGGTGGTGGCTGGGCGGCGTCAGGACTGAGCGGCCTCGTCGACGGACGCCTGGACCGGGGCGGAGGTCGTCGTGCCCGTCGCCGGAGCCGTCTCGGTCGCGGCGGCGTTGCCCGAGGACGCGGCGACCGGGTCCGCAGCCTTGCGCGAGGGACGGGTGGACGCCTTGCGCGCCGTCGTCGAGGGCGACTTGCGGGCCGAGGTGGTGCCGCTGCCCGACTCGCCGGCGGCGGCCTTGGTGGTGACCGACGCGCGCGAGGGGCGCTTCGAGGCGGGCTTGGTGGCCGCCTTGGGCGAGCTGGACGACGCCGAGGACACCGAGGACGCAGGCGACGTGGCCGAGGCGTCGGTCGGCGTGACGTCCTCGACGGTCGTGGCGCGCCGGGTGGTGCGGCGGCGCGGGGTCGCGGGCGCGTCCTTGGCGCCGGCAGCGGCGGCGGCGGCCCGGACGTTCTTGGCGGGCGCCGTCTCGGGCTGCTCGCCCTCGACGACCGTGCCCTTGACGGTGACGGCGGCGCTGTCCTTGCGTCCCATCGCCTTGTCGGCGAAGCCCTTGACGGTGGCGGCGGTCCCGGCGGCCACCTTGACGGTGGACTCGGCCCGCGCGGTGGCCTCCTTGACGCGCTTGTCCTCGCGGATGTCCTGCACGCCCTGGCCGACGACGCGCTGGCCGCGACGGGCCATCTCGTCATACGCGTGCGAGGCGAGGCTCGCGACGGTGAGTCCCTGGTTGAGGGCCTGCTCGGGAGCGTCCTGGGCGGCCTTGCCGGCCTTGGCGGCGGCCTCCTGGGCGTCGGCGCCGGCCTTGGCGACGCGGTCCTCGAGGTCCCTGCGGACCTGGTCGGCCAGGACCTCGACCTGGGCCAGCGTCTTCTTGAGCTGCTCGATCGCCAGGTCGGCGGCACCGACGGCGGCATAGACGGGTGCGGCTGTGGGCTTCTTGCGGGACGGGCTCATCGGGTGCTCCTCGTGCGTCGGGTCGTTGCGTGTGCTCGGACGGGTGGGGTCGGGGGCGGGTCGGCCTCGTCGGTCGGCTCGGTGGACTGGATGGACTCGGTGGACTGGGTGGACTCGGTGGCCTCGGAGAACTGGTGGTAGAGGTCCACCAGGGTGCGCCGCTGGCGAGCGCTCAGCCCCGGGTCAGCGGTGATGGCGTCGACGACGGTCGGGAGGCCCGGATGCCGACCGTCACGGGCGTCCGCGTGGCCCTGGGGATCGGAGCCGTCGCGCGGCCCGTCGAGGAAGCCGGCGCGGACGTAGAGCGACTCCGCAGAGATCTGCAGCCCCTTGGCCAGGGCGTTGAGGATCTCGGCGGAGGGGTGGCGCAGGCCGCGCTCGATCTGGGAGAGATAGGGGTTGCTCACCCCCGCGAGCTCCGAGAGCTGGCGCAGGCTGAGCTGGGCCGCCTCGCGCTGCTCGCGCAAGTAGGCACCGAGATCCGTGACGTGGATCCGGGAGACGGGTAGCCGTGCCATGTCTCTCAGTATGCTTGCAGTTGCAAGCACAGGGCAACTCTGGCAAGCAGTGAGTCACGCCACGCGCAGCAGGGCGCGCGCCTCGGCCGCCGTCATCGCGGGGCGCTGCATCAGCTCGGCGAGCCGCACGGCCCGCTCGACCAGCTGCACGTTGTGCTCGACCTTGACCCCGCGCGCGAGCAGGAGGTTGTCCTCCATGCCGACCCGCAGGTGGCCGCCGGCCGCGAGCGTCGTCGCCATGATCGGCAGGTGGCCCCGGCCGATGCCGGTGGCGGACCACGAGGTCGTCTCCGGGGGCAGCGCCGCCACGCCGGCCAGGAGCGCCTGCGGCGTCGCCGGAGCGGCCCCGGGCACGCCGAGGACGAAGTCGCAGTGCACCGCACCCCCGTGGGGCAGGCCGCACTCGTCGATCAGCCGCCGTAGCGCGTGCACGTGCCCGAGGTCGAACAGCTCGAACTCCGGCACCACCCCGAGGTCCTGCGCCTTGACGTAGAGGTCGCGCATGAAGGGATAGGGGTTGAGGAAGGTCCCGTCGCCGAAGTTGGTGGTGCCGCAGGTGAGCGAGCAGGAGTCGGGGCCGGCGTCGAGGACCGCCAGGCGCGCCTCGAAGGGGTCGGTGATCGCGCCCCCGGTCGACAGCTGCACGATCAGGTCCGTCGCCTCGCGCAGGGCAGCCACCGTCTCGGTCAGCCGGCCCACGTCGAGCGTGGGCTCGTGCCGGTCGTCGCGGACGTGCACGTGGATCAGGCGCGCGCCAGCGTCCTCGCAGCGGCGCGCCGTCTCGACGAGCTCGTCGAGGGTGGTCGGCAGCGTGGGCACGTCGGTCTTGCTGGACTCGGCCCCGGTGGTGGCCACGGTGATGAGCGTCGACGCTGACATGGACCCATCGTGGCACAACCACGACAGATCGTCCCGGACAGGGTCGTCAGCGCGGCACGATCTCCTGCTGAGACGCACTGATGCCGGAGATCGTGAGGTCGACGTCGGTCGGGGTGTTGCGCTTGAGGACGACCAGCCCGATGGGCCCGTCCTCGTGGTGCCGCGCCACGGAGGTCAGCCGGCCCACGACCCGGCCCTCGACCTCGACGGCGGCGTCCCGCTCGGGGAGCACGTGCCCGGAGCCGTCCAGGTGGACGAACGCGAGACGACGCGGCGGCCGGCCGAGGTTGTGGACGCGAGCCACGGTCTCCTGACCCCGGTAGCACCCCTTGTGCAGGTGCACGGCCGTGCGGAGCCAGTCGAGCTCGTGGGCGATCGTGCGGTGGTCGGTCTCGAAGCCCAGCCGCGGGCGCCACGCGGCCACGCGCAGCGCCTCGGCGGCCCAGGTCCCCGCGAGCGGGCGGTCCGACATACGAGCCACGAGCTCTCCCCGGGGCACGATCACCTCGCGCCAGGCGCGCTCCTCCCCCGGGTGGCCGACGATCGGGCCGTATGGCGCCGAGTCCGGCCCCATCAGCGGCCAGGGGTCGCACCAGGTCGGCGGCTCGCCCTCCGCGCCCTCGCTGCGGATGGGCTCGCCGACCACGGCATACCGGTCGGTGACGTCCGTGACCTCGACCCGCAGCATGAACTGCATCGAGCGCAGCCACGCCACCAGGGCCGGCGCCGTGCCGGGCTCGACGGTGATCCAGGTGGTCTCGCCGTCGTCGACGAGGTGCAGGGCGTGCTCGACGTGACCCTTGGGGCTGAGGACCAGGTCCTCGGCCGAGGTGCGCGCGGCCAGCGTCGAGACGTGCTGGGTGGTGATGGAGTGCAGCCAGGTGAGCCGGTCCGGCCCCGTGACCGTCACGACCCCGCGGTGGGACAGGTCGACGGCGGCGAGCCCCTCGACGAGGAGCCGCTGCTCGCGCAGGGGGTCGCCGTGGTGGGCCGCGACGCCGGCGTCCTCACGGTCTCCCGCGACGGCGCCGGGGCGGTCGAGCAGGGGCGAGCGGTAGGTCTCAGGCCCGGTGCTGGTGGGTGTGGTCATGCTGGTCGGTCCCTCCCTGGTCGGGGATATCGGTGCGGCCCGGTGCGCAGCGCGCGCACCAGCCGTGCACCGGCAGGTGGCGCAGGTCGGCCACGAAGCCGTCGCGGTCGTAGACCGCCTCGGCCAGCTCGTCGGCCACCGCGAGGGGTGCCTCGGTGATGGCGCCGCACCCGTTGCACACGAGGTGCAGGTGCGTCGCGTGCTGGACGAGGTGGTATGTCGGGGCGCCCTCGGTCAGCCGGGTCGCCGCGACGACGCCCAGCTCGGTCAGGGTGTCGAGGTTGCGGTAGATGGTCGACAGCGGGAGCGCGTCTCCCCCGTCGCCGTCCACCTCGCGCGACAGCTGGTCCGGGGTCGTGTGCTGCAGGCGGCCGATCGCCGCGAGGACGCGCCGACGCTGCGACGTGACCCGCAGGCCGTGGTTGCGAAAGATCGCGTCGACGTCGGCCGGGTCGTGCGGGGACGGGGTCAAGAGACCCTCTTGAGCTGCGCCGACAGGTGCGTCTGCAGGGCGTGGCCCTCGGCCGCCATGTCCATGGCCCAGAACAGCTCGCCGTTGACGTAGCCGTACATCCGCGAGCCGGCGGAGTACTCCTTGGCGTGCGGGGAGCGCATGACGCCGTCGGTCTTCATGATCAGGCGGGCGGGCTCGACGGTGCCGTAGTACATCTCGACGATGCCGGTGCTGTGCGCCAGGAGCAGCTCGCACTCCTTGGACTCCTCACCCACGGGGCGCAGGAACCCGAGCTCGGTGGCGCGGGGGCGGACCTTCTGCCCCTGCTCGTCGAGCTCCCAGGTGTGGGAGTGCCACTCCAGGAAGGGGCGGCCGTCGTGGCGGATCTCGAGCTCCTGCCCGAACCGGCCGTCCTCGATCGTCGGGTAGGAGAAGAGACCGACGCCCTCCCAGCGTCCGATCATCCAGGCGAGGGGCAGCAGCTCGGAGGGCAGGTCGGTGGGGATCTCGAAAGGCACGTCCCCGACTCTACCGCCGACGGGCCGCGCCGGGCCTCCCCGTCAGGGTGCCAGGAGGTGGCGGGCGGCCGTCTCGACGAGCGGGCCGACGACCAGGACGGAGGCGACCCCGCTCACCGCCTGCGCACGCAGGCTGACCAGGGCGGGCAGCGGGGCGAGGACGACGCGGAGCGCCAGGCTCGCGGCGGCGCACGCCGCACCGAGCAGCGCGCACCACGGCAGCGAGGCGTCGACCAGGGCTCCGACGACCCCGCCGGCGACGGCACCGGC
>NZ_DKGR01000024.1:193385-237819 GCF_002453335.1 Arsenicicoccus sp. UBA6765 | reverse complement strand
GCGTCAAGCAATGGCGCGCCCTGGCCACCAGGTACGACAAGCTCGCCCTGACCTACCGGGCCGGCGTCCTGCTCCGCGCGATCCTCCTATGGCTGCCCCCTTTAAGAGACACGCCCTAGCCGTCGCGGCCACCACAGCCGCTCACCGGCGGCCGCGAGGACGGCGGGCACGACCAGCGTGCGGACCAGCAGCGTGTCGATCAGCACGCCGAGCCCGACGATGAGCCCGAGCTGACCGAGGGTGACGAGCGGCAGCACCCCGAGCGCCGCGAACACTGCCGCCAGCACGATCCCCGCGCTGGTGATCACACCTCCGGTCGCTCCGACCGCGCGCACGACGCCCTCGTGGATGCCGTGGTCCTGCGCCTCGTGCAGGGTGCGGTGCGCGAGGAAGATCGTGTAGTCGATCCCCAGCGCGACCAGGAACAGGAAGGACAGCAGCGGCACGAGCACGTCCAGCCCCGGGAAGCCGAGGGCCGTCCGGCCGATCCAGGTCCCGAGCCCGATGGCGGCCAGCGCGCTGATCACGTTGACCCCCAGCAGGATCAGCGGTGCGACGACCGCGCGCAGCAGGGCCACCAGGACGAGCAGCACCACGAGCAGGATGAGCGGGGCCACGAGCGTGAGGTCGTGACGAGCGCCCACCTCGGCGTCGACCTGGCGGGCGGTCTGGCCCCCGACGACCGCGTCGGACCCGGGCACGGCGTGCACCGCGTCGCGCAGCTCGCGGACGACGTCCTGCGCTGCGGCAGAGTCGGGTTCGGCGCTGCCGACGACCATGGTGCGGGTCCACCCGTCGTGCTCGGCGAGGGGCTGGACGCGGACCACCCCGGCCGTATGCCGGGCCGCCTCGGCCACGCGGGGTGCGGCCTCGGTGCGGCTGACCACCGTCATCGGGGCGCTCTCGCCCTGGGGGTAGTGACGCGCGAGCGTCTGCAGCCCGGCCGAGGACTCGGAGGCGACACGGAACTGCTCGGTCTGCGACAGCCCGACGCGCGTGCCGACGAGGCCGCTCGCCATGACGGCGGCCACGACGAGGCTGACGGCGAGGACCGGCACCGGGCGGGAGGTGACGGCGCGCGCCACGCGGGCCCACGGCCCGGTCGTCGAGGCGTCGGCGTCACCCACGCGAGGGACGAACGGCCAGAACAGCTTCCGTCCGCACATGGCGAGCGCTGCGGGGAGCACCACCAGCGCGAACGCCGCCGCGATCAGGAGACCCGCCGCCGACGTGGGGCCGAGACCCCGCGTGCCGGGCAGCACGGCCAGCACGAGCGTGAGCAGGGACAGGACGACGGTGACGTTGGAGGCGAGCACCGCCGGGCCGGTCGCCACGAGGGCGTCGCGCAGCGCGACCCGGTGGTCGTCGCTGCGACGCAGCTCCTCGCGGTAGCGCGAGATCAGCAGCAGCGCATAGTTGGTCCCCGCGCCGAAGACGAGGACGCTGACGATCCCGCCGTCGAAGCTGAGGCTCCACGCCTGGCCGAGGGCCTTGGCCACGACGCCCGCCAGGCCATCCGCCAGGGCGACGACCGCCAGCGGCACCAGCCACAGCACCGGGGAGCGATAGGTCAGCAGGAGCAGCAGCGCGACGATCCCGATCGTGACGGCGAGCAGGCGCAGGTCGGCGCCGTCGAAGGCGCCCGCCACGTCCGCACCGAACGCCGGCCCGCCGGTCACCTGGGCCCGCAGCCCCGGTGCCCCAGCGGTCCCCGCCGTCGCGGGTCCGTCCCCCGCCGTCGCCGCTCCGGGCCGCGCGATCGCGGCTCGCATCGCCTTGACGTCGGTGGCGATCTCGGTGTTGGGACGGTCCGCCCGCACCGGGATGCTCACCAGCACCGCACGACCGTCCTGCGAGGGGATCGGGCGCGACGCCCGCTGCCCGACGCTGCCCGCCGCGGCAGTGCCCACACGCTGTGCGGCTGCGAGATCGCCCGCTGCGAGGGGGCGCTCGTCATACCGCGTCATCACCACCATCACGGGGCTGAGCTCGCTGCCGGGGAAGCCGGCGAGCAGCGCCGCGGTCCGGGCGGACTCGGAGTCCGGCGGCAGCGTCTCGTCGGCGCGACCGATCTCGGCGCCCCGCAGGACACCCATGAGGGCCGTGGTGACCAGGACGGCGAGCACGAGGGTGACCCAGGCACCACGGCGGGAGGTCACGGCGTCCGCCAGGCGCCGCCAGGGCCCCCGGCTCGATCCGCCCGAGGGCGCCGGGGTGCGACGCCCCGGGGTCGGCGTCGACGGACGCGTCGCGGACGGTTCCGGCGACAGGTTCGGGGTCGGGCCCGGCTTGGAGCTCGGGTTCGGGTCGGCGGCATGGCCCTGGGTGCGGGTGGTCATCTGGTCCTCGGACGCTCGGTCTGCGGCGCCGGTGCGGCGCCACCACCAGCGTCGACCCGGTCCGGGCGCCGGGCATCGGCCGCGGGTGGGGCCGCGGCGTCATACCTTTGGTTGACCCCACCGAAGGACGTGACGATGCCCCACACCCCGCCCCTCGACCGCTTGCACGACGCCGACCGCCGAGGCTTCGCCAGCGACAACTACGCCGGCGTGCACCCCGAGGTCCTCGAGGCCCTCGCCACCGCCAACGGCGGGCACGTCGGGTCCTACGGCGCGGACCCCTACACCGAGGCGCTGCAGGACGTCGTCCGCGGTCACTTCGGCGAGAACGCCTCGTGCTGGCCGACGTTCAACGGCACCGGGGCGAACGTCGTTGCGCTGTCGGCGATGACGGACCGCTGGGACTCGGTCATCTGCTCCTCGCACGCCCACATCCACACCGACGAGTGCGGCGCCCCGGAGAAGGTCGCCGGCATCAAGATCGTCGACGTCGAGTCCCCCGACGGGCGCCTCACCCCGGAGCGGATCGACCGCGAGGCCTACGGATTCGGCTTCGAGCACCACGCGCAGCCGCGCGTCGTCAGCGTCACCCAGTCGACCGAGGTCGGCACCCTCTACACCCCCGACCAGCTGCGCGCCGTGTGCGAGCACGCCCACGCGCTGGGCATGTTCGTCCACCTCGACGGTGCCCGCATCGCCAACGCCGCTGCGGCGCTGGGCTGCTCGCTCGCCGACCTCACCACGGACGTGGGCGTCGACGTCGTCTCGCTCGGCGGCACCAAGGCCGGCCTGATGGGCGTCGAGGCCGTGGTCGTCGTCAACCCAGACGCCGTGCGACGCCTGGAGTTCGTGCGCAAGCTGTCCACCCAGCTGCCGTCCAAGATGCGCTTCATGTCGGCCCAGCTGCTCGCGCTCTACGCCGGGGACCTGTGGCTCGAGTCCGGGCGCCACGCCAACGCCATGGCCCGGCGCCTCGGCGAGGCCCTGCGCGGCATCGACGGGGTCACCGTCACCCAGGAGGTCGCCGCCAACGCCGTGTTCGCGGTGCTGCCGCCGCAGGTCACGCTGCGGATGCAGGCGCGCTACCCCTTCTACGTGTGGAAGGAGGCGACCGGCGAGGTGCGCCTGATGTGCTCGTGGGACACCACCGAGGGCGACGTCGACGGGTTCGCCGAGGCCCTGCGCGCCGAGATGTCCGTCACAGCCTGACGGCTCGGCCGGTCGCTCGCGCTCGACCAGGGGGAGCACCGACGGACGAGGGGGCTCCCGAGGCGGGCGGTTCCGGCATACGGTGAGGACCGAACTGGCCGGTAGGCCCGACCGAAGGAGCGAGATGGACACCGATGTCATCGTCGTGGGAGCCGGCCTCGCCGGTCTCGTCGCCGCGTGCGAGATCGCGAGCGCAGGCCGGCAGGTGCTGCTGCTGGACCAGGAGGGCGAGCAGTCGCTCGGCGGTCAGGCGTACTGGTCCTTCGGCGGGCTGTTCCTCGTGGACAGCCCCGAGCAGCGGCGGCTGCGGATCAAGGACACCGAGGAGCTGGCCTGGCAGGACTGGGAGGGCACCGCGGGGTTCGACCGGCCGGAGGACCACTGGCCGCGGGAGTGGGCTCGCGCCTACGTGAGCTTCGCTGCGGGAGAGAAGCGTTCGTGGCTGCACCAGATGGGGCACCGGCTCTTCCCCGTCGTCGGGTGGGCCGAGCGCGGCGGCTACAACGCCCTCGGGCCCGGCAACTCGGTCCCCCGCTTCCACATCACCTGGGGCACCGGCCCGGGCATCGTGGAGCCGTTCGAGCGGCGCATCCGCGACCTGGCGCACCGCGGCCTCGTGCGGTTCGGCTTCCGCCACCGCGTGGACTCGCTGATCGTCGAGGGCGGCGAGCCCGGTCGCGGCGGCGAGGTCGTCGGGGTGCGTGCCTCGGTCCTCGCTCCCGACGATGCGGACCGCGGCCGCCCGACCAACCGGACCGTGCTGCAGGACAAGGAGATCCGCGCGCAGGCCGTCATCATCACCACCGGCGGCATCGGCGGCGACCACGACCTCGTGCGCGCCGCCTGGCCCGAGCGGCTCGGCACCCCGCCGCGCCACATGGTGACCGGCGTCCCCGCGCACGTCGACGGCCGCGGCATCGGCATCGCCCAGGCCGCGGGTGGTCGCCTCATCCACCCCGACCGCATGTGGCACTACACCGAGGGCGTGCACAACTGGGACCCGATCTGGCCGGGCCACGGCATCCGGATCCTCCCCGGCCCCTCGTCCCTGTGGCTCGACGCGACCGGGCGCCGCCTGCCGGTCCCGCTCTACCCCGGGTTCGACACGATGGGGACGCTCGCGCACCTGCAGCAGGTCGGCGCCGACCACAGCTGGTTCGTGCTCGACAAGACCATCGCCGGCAAGGAGTTCACCCTCTCCGGCCAGGAGCAGAACCTCGACCTCACCGGACGCTCCTGGCGCGGCGTCGCCTCCCGGGCGCGCACCGACATGCCCCCGTCGGTGCAGGCCTTCCTCGACCACGGCGAGGACTTCGTGCAGGCGAGCACGCTGGACGAGCTCATCGCGCGCATGGCCGCGCTCGAGCCGGACGGGGGGCTGGACCCCGAGCAGGTGCGACGCGAGGTGCGGGCCCGCGACCGCGAGATCGTCAACCCCTTCAGCAAGGACAGCCAGGTCACGCACATCCACGGCTCACGACGGTTCCTCGGGGACAAGCTGATCCGCACCGTCCCGCCCCACCGCCTCGAGGACCCCGAGCACGGCCCGATGATCGCGGTGCGGCTGTCCACCCTCACGCGCAAGACGCTCGGCGGCCTCGAGACGGACCTGTCCGCGCGGGTCCTCAGCGCCTCCGGGTCGCCGGTCCCAGGCCTCTATGCCGCGGGCGAGGCCGCCGGGTTCGGCGGGGGCGGCATGCACGGCTACCGCGCGCTCGAGGGGACCTTCCTCGGCGGCTGCCTGTTCAGCGGACGGGCAGCGGGCCGCGCCGCCGCCATGGCGACCGGCTGATCCTGTCCGTATGCCGGGAGCCCACCCTCACGCCGCGTGACCTGAACGGTCCAATCTCGGCGACATCGCGGGAGGCGGTCACAGCACGTGACCGCCTCCCAAGTTTCTCCCGGGAGGTCTGGCGCCGACACCCGTTCGGGCGCAAGGATGGCCGCGTCGGCATGGGGTGCGGGGGGCCTCCACGCACCTGGGGGACCGACATCGAACACCGGGGAGCAGACCATGTCACTCACTCGCCCGGCCGCTGCCGCCGCAGCGGTCCTGATCACCGCCGGCGGCGGTCTCGTCGCCGCCTCACCGTCCGGAGCGGCACCCGCTGCCTCCCGCAGCGCGCTCGGCCTCACGACCTCTGTCACGGCCGGCAGCACCGTCGGCCGGTCGCCCAAGGACGACGCCAAGACGGCCTCGGCCCTGCGCGCCATGGCCTCGCCCAAGGTCACGTGGACCCGCTGCGGCTCGGGCCTGCAGTGCGCCACCCTCGAGGTGCCCCTCGACTACAACGACCCGACGCTGGGCACCACCAGGCTCTCGATCAGCCGTCGCCCCGCCGACAACCCGTCCCAGCGCATCGGCTCCCTCTTCACCAACCCCGGTGGACCCGGTGGCCCCGCCACGCAGACCGTCGGCTACTTCGCCAAGGACCTCGGCGCGCAGGTGCGCAAGCGGTTCGACATCGTCGGGGTGGGCCCGCGCGGCATCGAGGGCCAGGACCTCGCGATGTGCTTCGGCAAGCCGGGCGAGCAGATGCCGCAGCTAGACGAGCACGCGTTCCCTTTGTGGGACAAGGAGTTCGCGCAGCACCTGGCCTACGACCGGGCCTATCGCAAGACCTGCGCCACCGCCATGCCCCGCATCCTCAAGCACATGTCGACCGCCGACACGGCCCGCGACATGGACCTCGCGCGGCGCGCGCTCGGCGACAAGCAGATCAGCTACTACGGCATCTCCTACGGCAGCTACCTCGGTGCGACATACGCCGCTCTGTATCCCAACAACATCCGGGCCCTCGTCGTGGACGGCGTCCTCGACCCCGTGGCGTGGGCGACCGGCCGCGGCGGCGAGCACCGCACCAAGCCGGTCACCGAGCGGCTCAAGTCCCACCTCGGCGCGCACGAGGCGCTGATGTCGGCGTTGGCCGAGTGCGAGCGCGGCGGGACGAGCCTCTGCGCGGAGGCCAAGACCGTCCGCAAGGACTGGCAGGCCATCCTCGCCACCCTGTCCAAGGGCCCGGTCGACATGGGCGACGGCAACTACCTGCGCTACGACGACGTGATCGGCCTCGCGCTGCAGGTGCTCTACTCCGCCGACGACATCCCGCAGCTGATGCCCTTGATCACCGAGCTGCGTCAGGCGGTCGCCCCCACGACGCCGAAGAAGCCCGCTCGCAAGGCATCTGGCTCGGCCACCGCGGACGGCAACGGCACGGCGGGCGCCACGGCGACGCCCAAGGCGGCCGTGGCACGGCTCAAGGCCCTGGCCGCCAAGGTCGACCGGGAGCACCCGGCGCCCGCGCCCCTGTCGGACTCCACCGCCCCTAAGAACGCGCACCGCACCAACGGCCCGCTCATGTCGGCCGGCGCGCTGCGCTCGTCCGTGGTCACGTCCTCGTCCTCGTCCTCGTCCGCTCCCGCCGCGGAGGAGCCTCCCGGCGAGCCCGCGGCCCCCGTCTACTCGGCCGGCTTCCACGGCGTCCTGTGCTCGGACTCGCTCAACCCGCAGGACCCGAAGGCCTGGATCGCGGCCGACCGCCGCGTCAAGTGGCAGGCACCCGGCTTCGGTCCGGCATGGCTGTGGTCCTCGAGCGTGTGCGCGGGCTGGCCGGGGATGAACCCTGACGCCTACCGCGGGCCGTTCACCAAGGCCACCTCGACGCCCGTCCTGATCATCGGCAACCACCACGACCCGGCGACCCCCTACAGCGGCGCCGTGGCCTACCGCAAGGAGCTCAAGACCTCCCGCCTGATCACCCTGACCAACGGCTACGGCCACGGGGCACTCGGCGTGAGCACCTGCGTCGACAAGCTCCGCACGCAGTACCTCGTCAACCGGCTCGTGCCCGCATCCGACACCAGCTGCAAGCCCGACCACCCGCTGTTCACCCGCCTCGACTGACCCCGTCCGCCGCGCACGGACGAGTCAGGTGACCCGGCGGGGCACCACAGGCGATCCAGCACCCAGCTGTGACCGCCCCAGGTGCCCCGTCGGGTCACTTCCCGCCGCGAGCCCCCCGGCCTCCGCATACCGCCCACCCCTACAGGTCACTTCCCGTCGCCAACCCGCCTCCTCGGCGCCCCCTCCGCCCCGACCGGTCACTTCCCGTCGCCAACCCGGCGGCCTCCGCACATCGCCCGCCCCGACAGGTCACTTCCCGTCGGGAGACCCCCGAGTATCGGCTCCCCGTGGCCCCGACGGGTCACTTCCCGTCGGGCGCCCCGGAACCCCACCGCCTCGGTCAGAGCCCCAGCGCGACCTCTTGCTCGCGCAGCGCGTTGGCCACGCGTGCCACCATCTCCGCGGGGCGGGCGAGGTCCCGGCTGGTCAGCTCCTCGACCCGGTAGTCGTGGTCACGCAGCCCCCTCACCCGGTGCAGGTCGTCGCGGCGCTGGCGGTCAGAGGTGAAGTGGTGGACGCCGTAGTACTCGACCACCAGCCGGTGACGCCGCCATAGGAAGTCGACGTACGCCAGCCAGGTGCCGTCGACGACGACCGAGACATTGAGCTCGGGCTCGGGCAGACCGGCCTCGAGGAGAAGCAGGCGACTCTTGGTCTCCGTGACCGAGTTGGACCCGGGTCGCACGTGGTGCAGCGCCCGTCGGGCCTGCACCACACCCGGAAGCCCAGGCCCAAGTGCCGCCTCGAGGTGCTCCGGCGTCCACACGCTCCGCCACCCGACAACCGCGTCCCCGAGGATCACGGTGTCGAGGAAGGACAGGTGCGGGGCCATCTGCGCGAACAGCGCCGGTGGCGAGAGCACGCGGAGCGGGAGCCCCTCGACGTGCACCGTGTCTGCTTGGCGGCCGCCCAGGCGGTGGTCACGCACCGTGGCCAGGCGGATCCGACGCTCGCCGGGCACCAGCAGGTGGATCGGCGGACGGGGCGTCGGCGACCACTGCTGTGCGTGTGGCAGGTGGTGGACCCACAGCGCCGACTCCCCGCAGACGACGGCATCGTCGGGCACGACGCGGCTCACCGCCCCGATGTCCTCGATCACGGTCCGTGGCAGTCGTCGTCCGTGGACGCCGCGATGAGCCGCGACCAGCTGACGCCGCTGGGCACGTGTCAGGCCTAGGCGGTCCAGCTGGTCGGTGGTGTACCACTTGCCGTCCACGATCTCGGGCGGCAGGAGAGGGGTGCGCATGCCGCCAGCCTGCGCCACCCCGCCTCGGCGTAGCCCTCCTCATCCACAGGCGGGTCGACAGGTCTGTCGTCGTCCACAATCGAGCGTGATCCACGTCATACATCGAATCCCCACGGCGCCTGAGGGCCCCGACGGGTCACTTCCTGTCAGGAGCCCCGCTGCCTCGGAGCACGGTCCGCCCTGACGGGTCACTTCCTGTCAGGAGCCCCGCTGCCTCGGGGCCCCACCCGACCCGACGGGTCACTTCCTGTCGGGAGCCCGCCTCCTCGGAGCACGGTCCGCCCTGACGGGTCACTTCCTGTCAGGAGCCCCGCTGCCTCGGGGCCCCACCCGACCCGACGGGTCACTTCGTGTCGGGAGCCCCGCTGCCTCGGGGCCCCACCCGACCCGGCGGGTCACTTTGCGTCGGGAGAGCTGCGCCCTCGGGGCCCCACCCGACCCGACGGGTCACTTCGTGTCGGGAGAGCTGCGACCTCGGCGCACCGTCCGCCCCGACGGGCCACTTCGTGACGGGTCTAGGCGAAGAGTGCCTGGCCGATGTGCTCGCCCTCCTTGGCACCAGGCGGTATGGCGAACAACGCCGACCCGCGGTGCTGGAGGTACTCCTGGAGGGCGTCCTGCTTGGCCATGCGGGTCTGCATCGGGATGTACTGCTTGGCGGGGTTGCGGACGTAGGCGATGAAGAACAGCCCGGCGTCCATGCGCCCGAGGTCGTCGGAGCCGTCGGTGTAGTTGTAGCCGCGGCGCAGCATCTGCACGCCACCGTTGCGCGTCGGATGCGCCATCGCGACATGGGAGTTCGCGGCGACCAGCGGCTGGCCCTCCCGCCCCTTGATGGTGAAGTCCGGTGCGGTGAACTCCTTCCCGCCGGACAGGGGCGCGCCCTCGCGGCGGTCGCGGCCGATGATCGCCTCCTGCTCGCGCAACGAGGAGCGGTCCCACGTCTCGAGGTTCATCGCGATGCGGCGGGCGACGAGGTAGGAGCCACCGGCCATCCACGGCGCCTTGGCGTCGTCCTTGGCGCCGACCCACAGGTGGGCGTCGAGCGCGGACGGGTCCTCGGCCTTGAGGTTGGCCGTGCCGTCCTTGAAGCCGAACAGGTTTCGCGGGGTCGCCTGCGCCGTCGACGTCGACGAGGTGCGGCCGTAGCCCAGCTGCGACCAGCGCAGCGACACGACGCCGAACCCGATGCGCGCGAGGTTGCGGATGGCGTGCACGGCCACCTGCGGGTCGTCGGCGCAGGCCTGCACGCACAGGTCACCGTCGCTGCGCGCGGGGTCGAGCGCGTCCGCGGGGAAGTGCGGAAGGCGTTGCAGCGCAGCGGGTTGCCGCGCCGCGAGCCCGAACCGATCCTTGCCGGCGGCGTCCCGGAACAGGGTCGGCCCGAAGCCGAAGGTCAGCGTCAGCCTCGAGGCCGACAGACCGTCCGCCTCGCCGGAGTCGTTGGGGGGCGCGCTGTATGACGTCGGGTCCCCACCCACCGGCCGACCCGCCGTCATCTCGGCGGCCGCCGCGGTCCAGGCGGTCAGCAGGGCGACGAGGTCCTCGCGGGAGGTCGTCGTGACGTCGAACGCCGCGAAGTGCAGCCGGTCCTGGGCGGGCGTGACGATCCCCGCCTGGTGCGCGCCGTAGAACGAGACGCTGTCGGAGGCAACGGCCTTCGCGTCGCCCGCCGTGCCGTCGCCGTCACCACGGCCGTCGCCGTCACCCTCGGAGGCGTTGGCGGTCGCCATACCGCCGGCGAAGCCGACCGCACCGACCGCGGCCGAGGCGGCTCCCCAGCCGAGAAGTCCACGACGAGACAGGGACTCGGGCATCAGATGACGGCGGCAGTCAGCTTGGACAGCGGCTCGGAGAGCGCGTTGACCGCGTCCGACAGCGCCTTCACCTCCTCCTTGGAGAGCTGGTCGTAGGTCTTGAAGCCCTTGCCGACCTTGTGCTGGTCGAGGAGCTTCTGCAGGGCCGAGAACTTCAGCTGCAGCTGGGAGTCCAGCGCGGCGTCCTTCTTCTTGAGGATCGGGCGCAGGCCCTCCCACGCGACGCGGGCCCCGTCGACGTTGGCCTGGAAGTCCCACAGGTCGGTGTGGCTCCAGATCTCCTCCTCGCCGGTGACCTTGCCGGTCGCGACCTCGTCGAGCAGGCCCTTGGCGCCGTTGCCGATCTGGTCAGCGGTGAACTGCATGGACCGGGTGCGCTGGTAGAGCGTCTCGGTGTCCTTGACCAGCTGGTCCGCGATCGCCGCACGCTGGACGGCGGTCTGGGCCGTGTAGCCGGTCTTCGGCGGCCAGAGGTCCTTCTCGGCGACGTGCCAGCCGGTCCACTTCTGGCCCGGCTCGAGGTCGGCCTCGCGCGCGTCCATCATCGGGTCGAGGTCGCCGAAGGACTCGGCCACCGGCTCGATCCGCTCCCAGTGGACGCGGGTGGGGGCGTAGAGCTCCTTGGCCTTGGCCGTGTCACCGGCCTTGTAGGCCGCGGCGAACGCCTTGGTGCCGGTGAGGAGCTGCTCGGTCTGGTCCTTGACGTAGGACGCGTACTGCGTGTTGGCGGTCGCGACGAGCTCCTTGTCGGCGCCCTGGGCGGACAGGTCCGCGCCCGAGTCGGTGACGGTGAAGTCGTGCCGGATGCCGTCGCCGACCATGCCCGGCTTGCACGCCGTCTTGTACGTGCCGGGCGCGGCCTTCAGCACGAGGTCGCGGGTGAGGCCGGGCCCGATGTTCTCGACCTCGGCGACGATGCGCAGGCCGTCCTCGGCCAGGAGGTAGAACTCGGTGACCTTGGAGCCGGCGTTGGTGACCGTGAACTTCACGGCGCCCGAGGGGGCCTCGGCCGCGGAGACCTGGCACTCGGTGTCGGTGGAGGTGACCGTCAGGGTGCCCTTGCCCGCGCCGGCCTGCGTCCCGCCCCCGGAGGAGGTGGTGGCGGAGTTGTCGGTGCAGGCAGTCAGCGCGAGCGCGGCGATCGCGAGGGTCGCGCCGGTGGCGGCGAGGCGGGTCATGCATGAGCTCCTTTACGTATGCCGGACGCCGCGCTGTCACGCGGGGCCGGGGGCTTGGGGCGACGGACCCGCGCGGCGAACAACGCCATGACGGGGAGGACGTAGAGCACCCACGCGGCGACCTCGAGCACGGTCATCGCGGGAGAGAAGTTGAAGACGCCCTTGAGCAGCGTGGCGACCCACGAGCTGGGCTCGATCGTGCCGGACACGTCGAACGCGAGGGTGTGCAGGCCGGGCAGGATGCGCGCCTCCTGCAGGTCGTGGACGGCATACGCCAGGACCCCGCCGGCGATGATGACGAGGAAGGCGCCGGTCCAGCGGAAGAACGCGCCGAGGTCGAGCTTGAGTGCTCCCCGGTAGACGCCGACGCCGAGCGCGACGGCGGTCAGCAGGCCGAGGAGGGCGCCGACCAGCGGTGCCGTGGTGGAGGCGTTGTCGCGGGCCGCGGCCTGCGTGGCCGCCCACAGGAACAGCGCGGTCTCGAGACCCTCGCGGCCGACGGCCAGCATGGCGACCAGCACGAGGCCTCCGCGGGCGCCCTCGACGGCCCGGTCGACCGCCCCCTTGAGCTCGCCGGACAGGGCACGGCTGTGCCGCGCCATCCAAAAGATCATCCAGGTCACGAACCCCACCGCCACGATGGACAGCCCGCCGCCGATGGCCTCCTGCGCCTCGAAGGTCAGGCCCTTGGGGCCGAAGGTGAGCAGCGCGCCGAAGGCGAGGGAGATGGCGATCGCCGCCGCGACTCCCGCCCAGATGCGCCCGAGCAGGTGCTGGCGTCCCGACTTCACGAGGTAGGCGACGAGGATGACGACGACCAGCGACGCCTCCAGTCCCTCACGCAGCCCGATGAGGTAGTTGGCGAGCATGGCAGCCTACGATTCCTGGTCGACGTGAGTGAGGCCTCCCTAACTTAGGCGATGCTGACCTCACCGGGCAACATGACCTCCCCCACAGCCCCACCCCCGCCGCCCCCTTGCGCCATTGGTCACCAATGACGATTTCAGCGCTGGCTTGAACGATCCAAAACGTCATTGGTGACCAAGGGCGGAGGGTGGGAGTCGCGGCGACCTGTGGACAACGCTCAACCCTTCCGCCCCGGCTGTGGATGACCGTATGACGCCGCGAGCTGGCCGCACGACCATCGCTGCATGTCCCTCGTGCTGCCCCCATCGCTGGCCGGACGCCCGGCCTTCACCCGCGCCGAAGCCCTCGCCGCCGGGATGACCGTCGCGGACCTCAAGCAGCTGGCTCGTGTCTTCCAGGGGGTCTATGCCCCCTCGCCGCCGCAGACCGTGCTCGAGCAGGCCCGGATGCTCTCCGTGGTCCTGCCCGAGGGCGCGGCATACAGCCATGTGACCGCAGCTCGCCTGCTCGACCTGCCCCTGCCCGCCGACTGGCTCCCGGAGCAGCTCATCGACGTGCTGGTGGCGGGTCCGGCCCACGCGTGCCGTCGCCCCGAGGTGAGGGGCCACCGCGGACCCGTGCCCCATCACATGGTGCTGCCCACCCTTGCCACACCCGTGGTGGCCCACGAGCACGTGTTCGCCCAGCTGGCAGGCGAGCTGGGGCACGAGGACCTCGTCATCCTCGGGGACGCCGTCGTGGGCTGGCGGACCGGTCGCACCCTGGACCGGCTGGTGGCGGCCGTCACCGCCGGGCACCCGGGCAGCGTGGCTGCGCTCGCCGCCCTGGAGCACGTCCGTGAGGGCAGCGCGTCGCCACGCGAGACCCTGTTCCGCCTGCGCTTCCTGGAGGCGGGCCTGCCCGAGCCGGAGCTGAACGCCCCGATCTACGACAGGTCCCGCGGCCTGGTCGCCTATCTCGACATGTACTGGCGGCACCTCGGCGTCGGGTTCGAGTACGACGGGCTGTGGCACTACGAGTCCTCGCACCAGAGGCAGGACGACATCGCCCGGATCCGGCGCGTCGAGCAGCAGGGCGTGCGGGTCGTCGTGGGCACGCGGCAGGACTATCCGCAGGTCGGTGGGGTCCTCAAGCAGCTGCGATCCGCCATGGCCGACCAGGCTCGACTGCTCGGCCGCCCCGTCCCGAGCACGCGCCACGACCCGAGCGCGCGCGCCTTCCCCTCACCCCGCGCCATTGGTCACCAGTGACGTTTTGGATCGTTCATATGACCCGCGACAACGTCATTGGTGACCAATGGCGGCCACGTGGGGCGGGTGGGGCGGCAACCGGGCACGGCAACCGGGCACGGCAGGGGTGGGGTCCGGTCAGGGGAGGCGGGCCAGCGCCTCGTGCAGCCCAAGCTGCTGCAGGGTCACCCGCCCCGCGACGGCGTCCTCCAGCTCCGACCACTCACGGGGCGCGGCCACCGTCGGGCGACCGAACTTCCCGCGCAGCGACCAGGGGCAGATCGTCGTCTTGGAGGCGGTGTTCTGGCTCCAGTCGACGAGCACCTTGCCACCGCGCTTGGCCTTGACCATCGACGACACGACCAACGTGGGGTGGCCCGCCTCGAGCGCGACGGCCAGCCCCTGAGCCACCTCGCGGACCACGGAGACGGGGTGGGTGCCGTCGAGCTCGGCATACAGCTGGAGGCCCTTGGATCCGGAGGTGACGGGCCACAGATCGCCGATCCCCATGTCGCACAAGATGTCTCGCGCCCACAGCGCCACCTGCGAGCACTCCGCGAGCCCGGCGCCGGGCCCGGGGTCGAGATCGACGACGAGCCGGTCCGGGTGCAGCGCCTCCCCCGACGGCGACACCCGCCACTGGTGCACGTGCAGCTCCAGCGCGGCGAGGTTGCCGAGCCAGGTCAGTCCGGCGACGGAGTCGATGACGGGATAGGTGATGGTCTCGCGGTCGCGCGTCGAGCCCGGCGCCGGCAGGGTCACGGTGCGGATCCACGCGGGGGTGCCGCGGGGCACGTTCTTCTCGAAGAACGACGGCCCACCCGTCCCCGACGGCCACCTGATGCGAGTCACGGCGCGATCGCGCAGCTGGTCGAGCAGGACCGGCGCCACCTGCGCGTAATACTGCAGCACCTCGCCCTTGGTGGTCCCGGTCTCGGGATACAGCACCTTGTCGAGGGAGCTGAGCCGCAGGGTGCGGCCGTCGATCTCGACGCTCACGTGGTCAGGCACGGCCGACGTCCCCGTCTGCACCTGACCAGTCGGCGGAGGGGAGAAGGTCCGCAGGGGTCAGGTCGGTGCGCACACCGAGGTAGGCCGGCTGCCGCAGCCTGCCGTTGCCCGCACGCCCGAGGGACTGCACGTCCACGACGAGCGTCGGCTCGACCCAGCGCGCACCGGTCGCATCCTCACGCGGCACCTCCCCCACGAACGGCGCACCACCGCACCCACGCTCGTCGAGCAACGGCCGCAACGCCTCCCCCGCACGACCGGCGAGCCCCGCGCCCACGCGCCCGTCCAGCTCCAGCAGGCCGGAGCCGTCGCCCACCGGCGTCCCGACAAGCAGGGACCCGACGCGGTCCCGCCCCGACGTCTCGGGACGCCATCCGCCGACCACGACGGACAGGGTGGCGCGGTGCGGCAGCTTGAGCCAGTCGGGGCTGCGGGCGCCAGGCTGGTATGCCGAGGCCCGCCGCTTCGACACCACCCCCTCGAGGCCCTGGTGGCGGGTCACGTCGTGCAGCAGCCGGCCGTCGTCATACACCTCGGGCACCTTCCAGGCCGACCCTCCCGCCCCGAAGGACTCCAGGTCGAGCCGCTCGAGCAGCGAGCGCCGCACGGACCACGGCTGGTCGATCAGCACCTGCCCGCCGAACCGCAGCAGGTCGAAGACCATGTAGGTCACGGGCCGCACCTCCGCCAGCGCCTGGGCCACCCGCGCGTCCGAGACGTGGATGCGCTCGCTCAGCGCGGCGAACGACGGCACCCCGCCCTGCAGCGCGATCACCTCGCCGTCCAGCAGCAGGTCCTCCCCGGCGCGGGTCAGCCCGGCGAGCTCGGGGAACCGCACGGTCGCGTCGGCGCCGGACCGGGCGCGCAGCCGCAGGCCCGTGGGTGAGCGGTCGGCGAGGATCCGCATGCCGTCCCACTTGACCTCGTGCACCCACCCGTCGCCCTGCGGCACCTGGGTGGTGGGGGTGGCGAGCATCGGGCGCATACCTCATCCTGACTGATGGGTATGTGCCATCGCGGGCTAACCAGCGACGAAGGAGCAGGTCATGCGTGCAATCTGGAAGGGCGCGGTCTCGTTCGGCCTCGTCACCGTGCCGGTGCGGCTCTTCACGGCCACCGAGAACCACGACCTGCAGTTCCACCAGGTCCGCAAGAGCGACGGCTCGCGGATCAAGTACAAGAAGGTCGCCGCGGCGGACGGCGAGGAGGTGCCCTACTCCGAGATCGCCAAGGGCTACGAGTCGCCCGACGGCAAGATGGTGATGATCACCGACGAGGATCTCGCAAGCCTGGACTCCAAGAGCTCCAAGGAGATCTCGGTCGAGAAGTTCGTCCCCGCGGAGCAGATCGACCCCCTGCTGCTGGACAAGTCCTACTACCTCGAGCCCGACAAGAGCGCGGTCAAGCCCTATGCCCTGCTGCGGGAGGCCTTGCGCTCCACCGACCGTATGGCGGTGACCACCGTCGCGGTGCGGACCCGCCTGTCGATGGCGGTGCTGCGCGTCAAGGACGACGTGATCGTGCTGCAGACGATGCTGTGGCCGGACGAGGTGCGCAAGCCGTCGTTCGACGTGCTGGACGACATCCCGGAGCCCAACGAGCGGGAGGTCAAGATGGCGGACCTGCTCATCGAGTCGATGGTCGACGACTTCGAGCCCAACGACTACGAGGACGACTACCAGCAGGCCGTGCAGGCCCTGGTGGAGCGCAAGCTCGCCGGTGGTGACGTCAAGGCCGCTCCCAAGGCCAAGGACGACGACGAGGGCGGCGACGTGGTCGACCTGCTCGCGGCGCTGCAGCGCTCGGTCGACCGGGCCAAGGCGGCGCGGGGCGAGGACACCTCCGCGGACTCCGGTGCGGGGCAGGAGGGCTCGGGGTCGGACGACGGCGCCGACACCGAGGACGACGACGCGACGGCGGACGACAAGCCCGCCGCCAAGAAGTCCACCGCTCGCAAGGCCCCCGCCAAGAAGGCCGCGAGCTCCACCACGAAGAAGGCCGCCGCCAAGAAGTCCACGGCCAAGCGGACCACCAAGAAGGCCAGCTGAGGTGCCGGAGGGTCACACCATCCACGCCCTGGCCGGGCGGCTCAACCGGGCGTATGCCGGAAAGCCCGTCAGGGCGAGCAGCCCGCAGGGGAGGTTCGCCGACTCGGCCGCGCAGCTGGACGGCGAGGTGCTGATCGGTGCGCAGGCCGCCGGCAAGCACCTGCTGGTGGAGGTCGACGGGGACCGCTGGCTGCACGTGCACCTCGGCCTCATCGGCAACTTCGCGGTGACGCCGTTGGCGGACGGCATACGGCCCGAGGACGTCCCGGTGCAGGGAGAGGTGAGGTTGAGGCTCGCGTCGGACACGCACGTGGCCGACCTGCGCGGGCCGATGGTGTGCGCGCTGATCACGCCGCAGGAGGCGCACTCGGTCCTCGACCGGCTCGGCCCCGATCCCCTGCGCGCCGACGCCGACCCGGACGAGGCGTGGGCGCGGATCTCCCGGAGCGGCAAGACGATCGCCGAGCTGCTCATGGACCAGGCGGTCGTCGCCGGGGTGGGCAACGTCTATCGCTGCGAGGTGCTGTGGCGCCACCGCATCGACCCCCACCGCCCGGGGCGCGAGCTGCGCCAGAGCTCCTGGGACACCATCTGGGCGGACCTCGTGCGCCTGCTGCCGCTGGGCGTGGCGTACGGGCAGATCCTCACCCTCGAGCCGCAGGTGGAGGAGGCCGAGCGGCGGCTCGCCGCGGGCGAGGAGCCACCGGTGATCACCGGCCGCTCGCTGGGCACGACCTTCCCGCGGGAGTTCGCGACCTACAAGCGCGCGGGCGAGCCCTGCCCGACCTGCGACAGCCGCATCCGCACCGCCAAGGTGGCCGGCCGCACCCTCTACTGGTGCGGCCGCTGCCAGCGCCGCCGCTGACGCGATTCATCCCATTGGCCACCTTCGTCGCGTTTCATTGAGTCATGCCCTCCCCCCTCACCCGGCGCGACGCCCTGCGCCTCGGCCTCGGTCTCGGTCTCGGCACCGTCGCCCTCACCTCCTCCGTCACCGCGCCGGCGCACGCCGACGTCTCCGGCCCCCAGGCCGCCACCGGATCGTTCGCCTCGCGCTACCGCGGCGGCCGGGAGACCGTCTGGGAGGTGCTCTACCCGCCCGGGTTCACCCGAGATGACCGGCTGCCCGTCCTCATCACCCTCCACGGCAAGGGCGGCAACCACACGACGCCCGAGGGCATGCGCTTCCTGGAGCACGCGGAGACCCTGCGGGCCGAGGGCCTGCGGCCGTTCGCCTGCGTGGGCGTCGACGGCGGCGACACCTGGTGGCACGACCGGGCCGACGGCACCGACAGCGCGGCGATGGTCGTCCACGAGCTGGCGCCCATCCTGACCGGTCTGGGCCTGGACCTGACCCGGCCGGCGCTCCACGGACTGTCGATGGGTGGCATGGGGGCCGTCTGGCTGGCCTCGCGCCTCGGCCCCAACCGGTTGTCGAGCCTCACCATCGCCAGCACCCCGTTCCCCGCGACGTGGGACCGGTTCAGCGGGTCCTACGACTCCCCTGCCGACTTCGCGGCCCACGACATCCGCCGCCACTGGGCGAGCCTGCGGGGACTGCCGATCCGGGTCGACATCGGCGACCAGGACTCCTTCCTGCAGGAGAACCTCGCCCTGCGCCCTCTGGCCGACCCCCAGCCGGAGTTCTCCGTGTCCCCCGGCGGGCACGACTGGGACTACTGGGGGCGGGTCGCGCTCGACCAGCTGCGGTTCGTGTCGCGCCACCTCGGCTGACGCCTAGGCTGGGCGACATGGATCGACGCAGCCTGCTCCGGCTCGCGGGGGGACTCTCGCTCGCCGGGACGCTAGGCGCGTGCTCCTCCACGTCAGGCGGCACACCAGGGACGTCGGGCGGCTCGACGTCGTCTCCCTTTCCCCCGGAGCGAACCGACGGCGGCACGTTCCGCTCGCGTCTGCGCGGCGACCAGGACACACCTTGGCTGGTCCTCTACCCACCCGGCTACCGGCGCGGCGCCAAGCTCCCCGTCCTGATCACCCTGCACGGGACAGGTAGCGGCGAGGAGACCCCGTGGATCCTTCGATGGCCTGAGACGTCGCAGGCGTTGGCCGACGAGGGGCTGCCACCCTTTGCGTGTGTGGGGGTGGCAGGGGGAGACACCTGGTGGCACCGGCGCGCCGACGGCACCGACAGCGGCGCCATGGTGACCGAGGAGCTCATCCCGCTGCTGGCAGCCCGTGGCCTGGATACCCGGCGCGTCGGCCTGTACGGGTACTCCATGGGCGGCGTGGGGGCGATCTGGCTCGCGACCCAGCTGGGGAAGGGGCGGGTGGCCTCGGTCGTGGCAGCCAGCACGCCCTTCATCCCGTCGTTCGAGGTGAGCCAGGGCGCCTACGACTCGCCCGAGGACTTCGCCAAGCACGACATCCGCGCTCTGTGGCCGCGGCTGTCCGGCATCCCGGTGCGGGTCGACATCGGGGAGGACGACCAGTTCCTGCAGACCAACAAGGACTTCATCCCCACTGCGCGTCCGGCGCCCGAGTTCACCATCAGTCCCGGGGACCACAACCGTGAGTTCTGGGGCGGTGTGGCGCTGGACGAGCTGCGTTTCGTAGCACGCCACTTCTGACGCGGCCGTCAGTCGTGGACGTCAGGCGTGCGCGTCGCTGCCGTCGAGAGCACCCGCCTCGTCCTCGGTGCGCAGCAGCCAGAAGGCTCCGGCGAGGGCGAGGACCAGACCGACGGCCACCTGCGGCAAGGTGCCCGGCCGGGTGTGCTCCCCCAGCAGGCCGATCCCGAAGGCCGCGGGGAAGACCGTGGCCATCCCGTAGTTGCAGCCGAGCACAGGAGCGGCATGTCCGCGGGCCAGACCCTTGGTCAGGTGCACCTGGCCGAGGACCATGCCACTGACGATGAGGATCCCGGCGGCCCAGCTGAGTAGTGGCAGCTCCCAGAACCTCCAGAGGGGGTGTGCGTGGTCGCCGATCAGCAGGCGGCCGCAGATGGCCGAGAAGGAGAACCCGAAGCCTGCGAGCAAGCCGTTCACCACGGGCCCTCCGGGGAGCAGGACCCCCAGCGCGCAGGCCACCGCGCAGGCCAGCAGGACGTAGACGTCACGAGCCTCGATCGGGGGCGGGGGTCCGGTGACGGTCACCATCCCGAGCGCAGCGATGCCCGCGACGACAGCGACGACGGCAATGGCGTCCGAGGCACGCAGCCGCCGCACGCCCTGGACGTGCTGGATGACGGCGGTCACCGCCAGGGCGGACGTCACGCAGGCCTGCACGATCAGCAAGGGGAGGAAGCGGCGTGCGAAGAGCGTGAAGAGGAACCCTGCCCCTTGAAGCAGGGTGCCGATCCACCAGCTGCCTGAGCGGAGGGGCCCGCCCTCGGCCCGCGAGCCCTTGTGCAACCGAGCCCCCGAGATGCCGTAGGCGAGGACGCCCAGGACGAGCATGACGATGGCAAGGATCACGAACTCACGCTAACCCGCCCCGTGGCCCTGCCGTTCGACCGCCGAGCCCCAGCGGCCTCACTCCTGTCCTTCGTCCGGGACGCGGGCCGTGTCGCCGTGGTCGCTGCCGCGCCTGCCTTCGGCCCCGTCCGTCCCCGCGGGACCAGGGGATCGAGCTGCGCGCACCAAGGCCCTGATGGCATAAGCGAGGCCGATGCCGAGGAGCGCCCCCACGAGACCCCCGATCGGAGGACTCACCGGGTCGGACCTCTTGGCCACCTGGGCCGGGTCCACCACAGCGACGTTCACGGACTCGTTGGTCGGCTTCTCGCGGCCGTAGGTCTGCAGGAGGACTGTCCTCAGCTGCTCGGACACGGCCGCCGCGATGTCATGCGACCTGGACGCTTCGGGGGCGCTCGCCTCGACGTTGATGAGGATCGTCTTGGCGGGCGAGCTCACCTCGACCATGGGAGCGAGCGACTGGGCGCCACCAGCCATGCCGAGTCGCGCCGCAGCGGGTCCGAGCACCGAGTCGGTGGAGCCGAACTGCGCCAGGGTGGGCACACGGTCGAGGAACGTAGCGGCCCCCTCGGCCGTGTTCGGCGAGACGAGCAGGGTTGCCTTGGACACGTAAGGGGCGTGGATGGCAGCGGTCGCGACCGCCCCGACCAGAGCACCGACGACGGCGGCGGCCGCGAGAGGAGCGATCGACTTCGCCGTCTGCGTCGACCCCCCTCGTCGAGCCACCGAGCGCGCCGCACGCCTCTCGGCCGGCCTGCTGTCCCTGACGATGAGCGACGCGAGGAGGAGCAGCGGCAGGAGGACCGCCCCCAGAACCGCCAGGACGGGAGGTGAGAGCTTTCCCGCGGGCTCGGCGGTGTCAGCGTGCTCTACGACCGAGGCCTCCACGGCCTGCGCCTTGGTGATGGCCCCGCCGAACGCGCCGTTGAGCTCCCTGGTGTAGCTGTTGGCCACAGCCTCGGTCAGCTGGATGGCACGCCCCTTGTCAGGGTCCGTGCCGGACACGAGGACCAGGTACGTGCCGTCGCCATAGGTGCCCGTGATCTGCGACGAGAGGTCTTCGACGTCGAACTGGGCGCTCACCGGGGCGAGCACGCGCTGCGACGTCGCCAGCTGTGCGTAGCTCGGCACCCTGGCAAGGAGGCTGGGGGCCCCTTCGTTCGTCGCCGAGCTCATCACGACGGCAGCGGAGGAGGTCCACCCAGGGGCCATCAGACGTCCGGCCGCGTACCCGAGAACGGCCCCCAGGAGGAGGGCCACCACCAGGGCCTTCCAGGCACCGGAGATCGACCTCGAGATCTGAGCAAAGCTCACGGTGTCACACCCTTCGACGTTTCCTGGGAGTCGGACAACCCCTCACCCCTGCGGTCGGCCTCTGACGCCGTCAGGTCCCTCACCACGCCGCGCAGATACTCCGTGACAAAGGTACGGGCATCGACTGAGAGAAGCCCATGGTCAAGCACGTCCTGTCGTTGGGACGTGATCCGCTGACCGCCGGCTCGCGGTCCCACGAAGGCGTCGTCCCCGCCGATGCTCGCAAAGGACGGCCAGTCGTCGTTACCGAACAGGTAGTCGAACGAGGTGTCCGACGGAGCAGCGCCCACCAGGACGGAAGGGTCCTGTGCCAGACCCACCCTTGCTGCCCGGAGGCGAAGACTGTCAGGGACTGTCCCTACGGCCCAGCGCGCCGCTGCTATCAGAATCGTCCATACCGGTCCACGGCCCCGGACGAGCCCGGTGTCCTCGGCCTTCGCGATCGACGTGCCTTCGACCGGCTCGGGGCTCGTGCCAGCAGCTGCCGTCGCTAGGTCGAAGACCCCGCGGGCCATGTTGATGCGGTCCTTGGCCGCAAGCAGGGCTCGATAGGGCCGCGGAGACAATCCCCAGACCGGATTGTTGAACCCCACGACACGATCGACGCCTCCGCCCCGTGCAGAGAGGCCGGCGTACCACGCACCGGCGCAGATTCCGACGCACACGACAGGGTGCCCGCGGTCAGCGCAGGCCCGAACGATGGCGCGATAGTCCTCGACCCCTCGGTCGGAGTAGGGAAGCGGCTCTCGGTGGCGCATCGGGTTGCTGAGATCTCCCGTACCTCTGCGGTCGGTGCGGATCACACGGGCCCCGGCTGCCGCCAACGGACCACTCATCTGCGCCCACAGACCGCCTGGACCACACATCGACTCCATGGAGCCCTGAGCGCAGATGACGGTGCAGGACGATTCCCTGTCCAGCGATTCGCTCACGACTGCGGGGAGCCCGAACTCCGTGATGGCGGTGAACGTGTGCGAGACGGCTCCGTCCGTCGTGCTCTCCACGTAGCTGACGACAGGAGACCACTCACGAACCTGCCGGGGCGCCGAACGTGGGACCCAGGCGACGATCTCGTCCAGCGAGGCAAACGGTGTCGTCGCGTGAGCGACATCCGTGGCGTAGAGAGCGCTGGACACAGACTCATCGGCCTCGTGACGGACGACGCACGCTGGTGTCGTCGCTCCCGGCTCAGCGAGGTTCCGCAGGCTGCTCACCTGAGCCTTCGTGTACAGAGCCCCCAGTATCTCGGTGCCCAGGTCGCTGCGCGGCGGGGTGCTGACCGACAACCGTCGAATCGCTCGCTGGCCCCTCAGCCAACGCCTGGGCTCCACCGGCTCCCAGGCGAGCAGGTTCCCGCGGGCACGTTCGGGCAACATGGCAGCCACGCAGCCACCCATCCGCAGGCCGATGACGCTGAGCGGCACGTCGGGGGCGAGCGAACGCGCCAGCTCCACGACGGCTGCGAGATCGCTGACCAGCTCGTCAGCCAGGTCGTCGCCCACACGCCCCTGGGAGTCGCCATCGCCCGTGAACGCGAACCGAACCGCGATGAAGCCCTCATCTGTGAGCTGGCAGGCCAGTGACCTCATCGCTCGGTAGGTGATGGCCCATTCCCGGGCTATGGGCGGCGCCAGCACCACGACCCCCCGCGCTTCGCCGTTCTGTGGTCGGTGCACCTGCACGGCGAGTGCACCGCCCGGCCGGATGACCCAGGTAGGCGTGCTCGATGTTGCTCGGATCGTTGTCATCGTCCCCAGTCTCCCCGCACTCGTTCATCCGCGCCGTGGTCCACGGCGCGTTCAGCAGCCCCAGCGAGCAAAAGTCTTCGCGTATCCGCCCCCCTGATAGGCGAGCTGGTACCAGCGGTCGTAGGGCTGGCGAACTTCTTGCATTTTCACCTCGCCCGCGATGCACCGCTCAAGGAGGATCCGTGCCCGCTCCACGTGGGGTGTGTAGGTCAGCGCTCGCACGGACGACCAGCCATGTTCACGCATGAGCTGGGCCACGGATCGAGCCTCCCCCTGGGTCGTGGCCGGGCTCGGGTCGAAGCAGTAGACGGGGTAGGGCATGCCACCTCGGCACGGCTTGGGCACCTCCCACAACGTGTCGGAAGGGTGTGCGCTGACCACCATCACGTCGGCCTCGGCTCGCGACATCAGGTCCTCCGCCACGGACAGCCGCGCGGGGGTGGATGGCCCCAGCACGAGGAGGACGTCCGTCTTGCCGCCGGCATCGCTGCGGGGGGCGTTGACGGTCCATGCCAGTACGGCGAGCAGGCAGGCACCCGTGGCGGCCACCACCGCCAATGCAGGGACCAGGACGCGGCGGATCCGCGCCGGCACGATCATCGCG
Source organism: Arsenicicoccus sp. UBA6765 (assembly GCF_002453335.1). Taxonomy (NCBI): domain Bacteria; kingdom Bacillati; phylum Actinomycetota; class Actinomycetes; order Micrococcales; family Intrasporangiaceae; genus Arsenicicoccus; species Arsenicicoccus sp. UBA6765. Next base: position 213,871 of record NZ_DKGR01000024.1, on the reverse strand, counting down.
CTCGCCGAAGCGAATCGACGACGTCAGCCATGAAGCCCCTCCAGCTCATCGGCCCATCCGCGGCCTCCAGCTCTGCCATCGAGACCGCCGTGTAGGCCTCAGGGTCCAGCAGGTGGTCGATCGCCTCGGCCAGCGCGCCTGCAGAGACGGCCGTGGCCACCCGGCCTGCGCCCGCCACGGTCACCTGCTCTGACAGGCCACCGACGGGGGTCGCCACGACGGGAACGCCCAGCGCCAGCGCCTCGGTGAGAACCCCCGACTGGCTGGCCTCACGGTAGGGCAGCAGCAGCAGGTCGAACCCGGCGATGGTCTCCATGACCTCGGTGTCACCGACCCACCTGTCCTGCAGGTCGAGCCACTCCTCACGGTCCGGAACCGCCGATGAGATCCCCTTCCCCACGAGCCGGACCACCACGTGCTGACCTCGACCCCTCAGCAATCTGCCCGCCTCGACCGCGAGATCGAACCCCTTGTACGCCACTACTCGGCCGAACATGCCCAGGACGACCGGGCGGTCATCAGGGAGAGAGCGTGCGGACGAACGAGGCGTCTCCCGGCCCATGATGGGTGGCAGATGGGTCAGGTCAACCTGATCCGGGCGAAATCCCCAGTCCTTCAAGGCGATCTGCTGCACCGACTCGCTGAAGACGACGACGCGGTTCGCCGGACGGAGGTGGATCCTGCGAAGCCTGTCATGGAGCCTGGAGGCCTCGCCGAGGTGCAGCTGACCATCGTGCAGGCAATGGACGTACGAAGCGCCCCCGAGGCGAAATGCCCAGGTGACGAAGGACTGGAGGACTTGGTCCATGGGCACGAGGACCACGTCGACGCGATGCCGCCTCAGGAACAGCACCAGCCGGGTCAGCGTCAAGGGAAGCTCGATCAGTGCCCTCGGCACATCACGCGCAGAGGCCCAGGTGCGGACGGGGAAGGAGTCGAGCCCCAGCTCGGCGAAGTCCTGAGCGATCTCGGCGTCGGACGAGTAGGAGATCAGGGCTCGCACACCCGGGACGCCCCGGAGGCTGTCGGCGATCCTGAGGGTCAGTGCGGGCCCCGACGCCGTGCGACCCCAGTGCAGCACGAGAACCGTCAGCTCACCCCGATCCACGACGGTCACCTCGCCTCCCGGTTGCGCGCGGGGATCCCGACGGCCACGGCGTGCGGGGGCACGTCCTTGACGACCACGGCGTTCGCCCCCACCTTGGCACCGTCTCCGACACTGACCGGGCCGATGACTCGGCAACCTGCTCCGAGAAACACATCGTCCCCCAGCACCGGGAACCCGTCGGGATTCGCCTGGTCTCCCCCCAGCCCGCCGAGCGTCACACCCTGCTGGATGGTGCACCTGGCACCCGCCCGGACGTGTTCGCCGACGACCACCCCCGTAGGGTGGAACAGCGCGAGGCCTGGCCCCAGCTGAGCCTGCCAGGCGATGTCCGCCCCCGTGACCAGGTGATTGAGCTGCTTGACGAGGGTTCCGAGAAGTGGGTGATTGGCGCCGGCTGCCTGGGACAGGCGGAAGAGGCCCGTTGCCAGCATCCTCACGGTGACGATGCGGGAGAGGCCGCCCGCTCGGACGAGATCTTGCTTGAAGGCGTCAGACCACATGGTTCGGCTCCGTTCGGCTGCGTGCGGCTAGTGGGGCTCGGCGCGAGGGGAGCTGCTGTGCCCGCGCGTACACGAGGAAGAAGAGTGGCATCGTGGGGAGGCTGTGTCGGAGGTAGGAGCCGAAGTCGGGCTCGAACAGGGCCTGGGCGAAGATCAGGGCAAAGATCATGCTCACCGCCCGCGTCAGACCCACATCGACTCTCAGACGGCCTGCTGCCAGCAATCGGCGCAGCGACAGGACGAGGCCTACCCACAGGCCGATCGTGACAGCGCAGAAGACGAGGTAGAGCGGGTTCGGGGACAGGAGGAGCGGCAGAGGAACGATGAGGGTCGCCAGCGTCAGCCACGCATTGAGTCCGCCCAGGACCGGGTTGGCCGTAGGCAGATAGTTCTGGATGGCCGACTGTGCATCCTGGGAGAAGGTGCGGCTCTCTGAGACGACGTCGCGAGCGTAGGAGAGTGGCTGCCCCATCACCGCCTGCAGTCCGAAGGCCATCACCACATATCCAACCAGGGCCAGGATCGGGAGCCACCCCATCGACCGAAGGCGCGGCAGCAACACACGCAGCACGAGATAGAGGCCGGCGATGATGTACCAGTAGGTGCGAATGTGCTGCGCATAGACCGCCAGCGCCCCCACGAACGCCAGGTCCATCGACCAGTGCTTCGGCAGGACGCGGAGCAGCAGCACGAGGACGACGACCAGGCTTTCCTTCGAATACTGCGCCAGGTAGACGGCGCTGCTGACGAGGGCGTAGAGCACCCCGGCCGTCGCCAGCGGCCCGAACGTCGAGAGGCGCCGCCAAGGAACGCAGGTGAGCAGGAGGACCGCGAAGATGACCATCTGCGCGATCTGAACCTCCGCGTAGTGGTTCATGCCTCCAAGCTGCCGATAGATCCAGCCCATCACGATGAACGAATCATCTGAAGACGGATCTCCGACAGGCATCCGAGAGCGCAGCGTCGCTGAGTCGTAGAAGAACTTCTCAGGGAGCAACGCCTTGTTGTTGAGTCCCACGATCAAGGAGATCGGGAAGAAGACCGCGACGATAGCGGCCGGCAGCGTCTGGCCGATCGCGTCGTGGTTGAGGCGGGGTCCGCCCGACCTTCTGTGCCTCATGGCTATCGCGCTCCCCCCAAGAGCCGCCGGCTTCGCCGATGGCGTCCCCGAGCACTGACCGATCGCTTGCCCATCCCGCGCCAGACGAGGGCGATGTAGGCCAGGTCGGTCACGACCTCGACCAGGACGCACCACTGAAGTCTGTGGTCTCCCCCGCCGACGATAACCGCGGCGAGCAGCGCTGACTTGCCGACCGCCCACAGCAGACGCGATCGGTCCTCACCGAGCAGCAGCAGGGTGTTGAACATCGCTGAGACCGAGATCATGGCGACGACGTACAACGTGCCTGCGACGCTGACCGTGACCACTTGTTGACCGTGCAGGGCGTCCAACGCGCCGACTACGGAGAGCAGCGGCAGGGCGACGACGATCGTGAGGACACCCAGACCAAGACCCGCGTAGAGCTGCCCTTTGACCCCGCGCAGCACGTCACGGGGCCGGTGGTCGCGAACGCCCTGCGACACCTGGATGTCGAGAGCAGGTGCGATGAGCTGCATGCTCACCGTCGTCACTCCGCCGGCCAGGCGCATCAGCCCGGTCCAAGCGTCGTGGTAGACGCCGATGCCGGGGATGATGAGCAGGTTCAGCTGCGAAGCAAGACCGGTGAACGCCGCTGAGACGGAGGCTTCGCGGGTGTCCCTCAGGTATGCCCTCACGCCCGACCCGGTGGTGTCGCGCTCCCGCTGGGTCAGGGTCGCGGCCAGGTCGACCCGGTTCGCGAAGCACACGAAGGTGGCCGCCACCACGTAGGCCAGGCTCGCGGCGAGAACCAGCCCGAAACGCGTCGGCGACCAGAGGCAGGCGATGAGCGTTCCCGCCGCCATGGCGGCGCCGTAGACAAGGCGACCTGTCGCGATCACCGGGTAGTTGCCGTAGCGGACCGCCGCACCCGCCGTCATGAGGTACAGGGCCTGGCAGGCGGTCATGCCACCCCATGCGAGCGAGATCGCGGCGGGACCCGGCCGTCCCGCCAGGGCCAAGCCCGCTCCAGCAGCGAGCAGGAGGAGGCACACTGCCGAAGCGCATCCACCGGAGGCCAGGATGGCGGACCGCATGCGGTGGGCCTCCCTGATCCTGGGGAAGACACTGGGGAAGCCGAGCGTGAAGGTATAGGACAGGACCTGCGCTCCGGCGCTGGCGACGAGAAGTGTCGAGAGCTGCTGGAACTCCGCGAAGGCGATCGGCATGAGCATGGCAAGGAAGCTCAGCCCCTGCCCGAGCAGACCCAGCCATCCCCGACGCAGCACTCCGAGTGCCTTCGTCGCGACGGACACCGTCCCGGTACGTCCTTGGTCGGTGAGGGCCGGCTCCAGGTCTGGGCTGGTCATGACAGTTCCTTCACCAGCGTGTCGAAGCCCGGCTTGGGCTTCCACGAGGAGTCGAGGAGACCATAACCACGCTCCGCGCCCGCGAGGGGGTCACGCAGGTCATACCACCCGACCATCGCGGCTCCCCCGCGGCGCAAGGACTGGACGTGGGCAGCGCCGTAGCGGCCTTGCGTCTGCGCCGTGATGCGGTTCTCGGGATCGACGGGCGCACCCGTCTCGACGATCCACACCGGCTTGGTGTATCGAGCGCCGATGCGTTGCACCCGTCCCGCCAGAGCATCGATGAGGGCCAGGTCCGTGCCGCAGTAGCAGTCGAGGCCGATGACGTCCAGGGCAGGGGAGATGACGTCCAGGGCCTGGACCCACGACGACTCGACCTCGTCGTTGCAGGGCCAACCTCCGAGGTTCGTGGTCAGGGGCACCCCCGGAAGGGCTTCGCTGATCGCCTCCTTCCCCGCGTCGAGGGTCCTCCTCAGCTCCAACCAGTAGCCCGGGTCAGGGCTGACAGGTGCATAGGTCCGGAAGTGCCCTCGATCTGGCTCGTTGAACACCTGCCAGGCATCCACCCGGGCGCCAAGCCTCGAAGCGAGAGCCCCGAGGTACTGACGCGCCACGTCGATGTACGCGACCGCCGTGCCCGAGTATGGTCCGCCCGCGTGCCCGGCGGTCGCCACCAGCACCGACAACCCCTTCTCCTTGGCGTGGTCGAGTGCACGCAGGTTGTCCTTCGCAAGCTGGGTGGAGAAGTCGAGGCCCTTGGCTCCGGAGGGTGAGCTGCCGACCCACGACGACAGCGGCGCCCGGATGAGGCGGAGCCCGCTGTCTGCGACTGCGGCCACGTCTCGCTTCCAGGTATCCAGGGTCTGGCCGGTGCGAGCACCCGGCAAGGGAACCGTCACGCCGCCGAACGGGGGGTGGTACGTGGCGCGGGCAACCGGCTCACCCGGACTGGAACAGGCGGCGACAGCCATGGTCAGTGCCATCCCCAGGGCGGCGCGGCGACTCACGGCGGCGTCACGACGCGCCGGCCAGGAAGGCGGCTGCGGGTCGTGCGGGCGGTTCGCGATCACGTGCTCCGTGCCCCGGCCAGCTCTAGGAGTTGATGCGCCATCTGGGCGGAGGTGTCGCGGACATCGAAGGACTCGGCGATGCGCTGAGCGTTGAAGTCCTCCTCGGCTCGCCGCAGGCCGACGTCGTCGAGCCGTGCAGAGATCTGGGCCGCGAGTGCTACTGGGTCCTCCACAGGCACGATCGCCTCCGACTCCCCCAGCACCTGGCGCACCCCGGCCACGTCGGACGCCACCACGCTGCGCCCGCACGCCATCGCCTCGAGAAGAACGAGCGGCATGCCCTCCCACCGAGACGGCATGATCACGAGATCCGCGGCCGCGAACCACGGATGCACGTCTCCTCCCGGCTGCAGACGTGCTCCATCCACCATCTCTGCCTGCAGCTTGTCCCGGTCGGGGCCGTCGCCGACGATGACGAGCTGGGCCGAAGGATGCGCTTCTCTCACCTGCGGCCACGCGAGGAGCGCGACATCCTGACCCTTCTGCCGAGCCAGGCGGCCCACCAGCACGACCAGTGGATCGTGGCTCAGACCCAGCTGAGCCCGCGCACTCACCCGGTCTGCCCGAGACCAGCGCGCGACGTCCACGCCGTTGGGGATCACGACGGCCCGTGGCGCCAGGCAGCGCGCCCGGCGGCCCACGTGGCGCTCCTCCTCGCTCACGAGGACGTCGAGCGTGGTCCACCGGGCGGCGAGCACTTCCCATCGCTGGGACACCAGGCCGACGACGCCGCGGACGGCCTCGAAGGACCAGGAGTGGGGCATGAACACCGTGGGGATCCGGCCGCGGATGCAGAGTCGACCTGCCAGTCCCGCCTTGGATGCATGCAGCACCACGACGTCGGGCTCGGCCCGCGCAAGAATCTGCGACAAGGACCGGCACTCTGCCGGGACGCTGGGGCCGGGAGAACGCGTGGCCGACCAGGGGTGCGTCTCAGCACCCTCGGCCTGCGCCCGGCCCGACAACGAGCCGGGCCCGTCCGGGCACGCGACGTGCACCTGCCAGCCACGCGCGACCTGGTCGCGGACCAAGGCCAGAAGGACGTTCGCGACTCCTGCCTCCGTAGGTTGGGCGACGTGCAGAACTCGCATGTGGTCAGCCTCCCGCACCGCTGACGACAGAGCCAACCGTGCGCAGCATGATCTTGATGTCCAGCCACAACGACCAGTTCTGGATGTAGTAGTTGTCGAACCGAGCACGCTCCGCGATGGAGGTGTCGCCACGCAGGCCGTTGACCGCTGCCCAGCCCGTCAACCCGCACGGCACGCGATGGCGAGCCCCGTAGGCGGGGTACATCTCTTGGAACTGCTCCACGAAGTAGGGGCGCTCGGGGCGCGGGCCCACGACGCTCATGTCGCCGCGCAGGATGTTGAGCAGCTGGGGCAGCTCGTCCAGCGAGGTCTTGCGGATGAACTTGCCGAACCTGCTCAACCGGTCGTCCTTGGCGATGTTCCAGTTGGTCTGCGACTCGGCCTCGTTGACCGGAGGCATGGAGCGGAACTTCATGACCGTGACGGGACGCCCGTCGACCCCCACCCGCTCCTGCTTGAAGATGATCCCCGGGCCACCGTCGAGCCGGACGCCCAGGGCGACGATGGCCATGGGGATCGACAGGACCAGGAGCGCCAACCCGGAGAGGACGATGTCGACCAGTCGCTTCACCCGCCACATCGCGGATCGGTAGGCCGCGCGGCGCAGACGCACGAGGGGGACGCCCCACACCGTGTCCATGTCCCCGTCGACGTGGTGCAGCTCGTACAGCCGCGGGACGACGAACAGCTCTGCCTCGAGGCGGTCACAGGTGCGGATGAACGGCACCATGTCCGACTCCTTCATGGCGGAGAAGGCCACGATGACGACGTGGATCCGGTTGTCCACGAGGGTGCGCTCCAGGACCTCGGGGCCGCCCAGCACCGGCAGGCCGTCCCTGGAGTCGACGACCTTGGGATCGCTGTCCAGGAAGCAGCAGGGACGAAGGCCGTACTGCGGGTGGTCCTGCAGCAGCTGCGCGATCTCGTGACCGACCAGTCCGGCACCGACGATCAGGGCGCGGTGCCCCACCCGCCCGTTGCATCGTGCCCACCGGATCACGCCATAGGCCACGGCGCGGCCCACGAGAAGCAGGAGAAGGAGGGACACCGGGAAAGCCAGCACCTGCAGCTCGTCGAGCACGTTGGTCATCGGACGACCGTCGATCCCGGCTCCCATGATGGCCACCACGGCACAGGCGATGACCCAGCGGCCCGCGATGACCGGCAGGTCGTCGAGGGCCGACAGGTTGAGGCGCGAGTCGTAGAGCTTGCTGCCGGCGAAGAGCAGCACGATCATCATCGTCATCAGCAGCGCCGGGCGCGCGTCGACTCCGGTCACCAGCCAGGCCAGCATGCAGGCCGCCACGTCGGCGAGCACCGAGAGCGCCGCCACGCTGCGCACGCGACTCCAGAAGTTGGGGGCGTAGGCGAGCAGCTCGGGATCCGTGAGGGGCCGGGGGCGCACGCGGGCAGGCAGAGAGTCGCCCTGTGGGCGATGTCTTCCGCGCGAGTCGATCACGTCTGTCATGCCGATCTGCTTCCGGGGGCCGGGGGCGCTCGCGGCCGTCCGGCGGCACGGTCGCGGGGATGGCCAGGGCCACCCCGACAGGGTCTCGCACGCAGGTGACGGGCGCGTGTTGATCACCCCAACTCCGACGCGGCGGTCACCCCTTCGGCCCTTAACCACCACGTAGCGTGCGGAAATCCGTGCGTCTAGCCTCACTCGACGTCAGCGAAAATGCCACATCAGTGACGTGCAACGCCCTCCGATCGGGCCGCCATAGCGACTGAACGGGTGACCGACTCCACAACTGCAGGGTCGAACGGACTCGGAACCACATGACCGGGCGTCGGGTCTGGCACACACGCTGCGATGGCCTCAGCCGCCGCCAGCTTCATCCCCTCGGTGATGCGGGTGGCCCCGACCGACAGCGCCCCTTTGAAGATCCCGGGGAAGGCGAGGACGTTGTTGATCTGGTTCGGGTAGTCGCTGCGGCCCGTCGCCACGATGGCCGCGTGACGGGCCGCGATGTCGGGGTGGACCTCGGGGTCGGGGTTGGCGAGCGCAAAGATCATGGCGTCCTCGGCCATCCGGCTCACCGCTGCCTCCGGCACGGTGCCCCCGGCCACGCCGATCAGCACGTCGGCGCCGCGCAGTGCCCGCGAGATGTCGCCGGACAGGTCCCGGTGGTTGGTGGTGGCGGCAAGCTGCCTCTTGTGGGGCGGCAGGTCACCGCGGTGCGAGCCGATGATGCCCTGGCGGTCGCAGACCACGATGTCGCGCACCCCTGCGCGCTGCAGCACCTTGGTGATGGCGACGCCCGCCGCCCCGGCCCCGGTGATGGCGATGCGCAGGGACGCCAGCTCGCGACCGAGGACCGTCGCGCCGTTCATGAGCCCGGCCAGGGTGACGATCGCCGTGCCGTGCTGGTCGTCGTGAAAGACGGGGATGTCCAGGCGGTCCTTCAACCGCTGCTCGATCTCGAAGCAGCGAGGGGCGCTGATGTCCTCGAGGTTGACGCCGCCGAAGGTCGGCGCCAGCGCGACCACCGTCTCGACGATCTGGTCGGCGTCCGTCGTGTCCAGGCAGATCGGGACGGCGTTGAGACCGCCGAAGTGCTTGAACAGCATCGCCTTGCCCTCCATCACCGGCATGGCGGCGTGCGGCCCGATGTCGCCGAGCCCGAGCACCGCGGTGCCGTCGCTGACGACCGCGATGGTCGAGGCGCGGGAGGTGTAGGTGTCGACGAGCGAGAGGTTCTCCGCGATGGCCGTGCACACCTTGGCCACGCCCGGGCTGTAGGCACGAGAGAGGTCGGTGGCGTCCCGGACCTCGCACCGCAGGGCGGTCTCGATCTTGCCGCCGAGGTGCATGGCAAAGATCGGGTCGGTCGGGTCGGGGACGATCGGGTCGGGCGTGGTGGTCAGGCGGGACGCGTGGGCATAGGACATGGCATACCCCAAAGGACGGCGTGGCAGCGCTGGGCGCGTGGTCGTCGCGACGGGATGGGTCGCCGTTCGTGCCGATGGTCTCGGTGCGTCACCCCCGGCATACGGCTCTGTGGTGGGAGCCGAGCCGCCGACGGGCGATCACGGTCCCCACAGGCTACCGACCGGTATGCCGCCCGTCATCGTGCCCTCGGTCACAGGACCGGGACGGCTGGTCGTCAGCCCTGACGCGGGTACTCCCGGTCACCCTCCACGTCCGGGTCGCCGTCGATCACGTGGACCGCGGCCTCCTCGGCCGATGCGGCGCCGCCGCTGAACCCCTCGTCGTTGGCCAGGAGGTCGGACTCACGGTCCTCGTGCGCCCCCTCGTCGGGTGCCACCAGACGCCCGGCGCGGCGATCGCCGACCTCGGGGTCACCCAGGAAGTCGTCCTCGACCGAGATCGCGTCGGGGTCGTCCCCGCCCACCCGGTCGTCGCCGTGGCGCACGTGGGCCCGCGGGTCGTGCTCGTCCTGCGGGTCGTCCGGCAGCTCCTCCTCGAGGCGCATGTCGATCGACTCCCCGTCGTGCTGCTCCTGCGCCGTGATGCCATAGCTCTCGACCTCACGGGGACGCTCCGGCGGGGAGTAGCCCTCGTCCAGCAGGTCGTCCACGCCCCGGTCGAGCAGCTGGTCCTCGCCGCTCAGCTGGGTCTCGTCGTCGATGCTGAAGGAGTCCTGGTCGCCGCTGTCGCCGGGCTCGAGATCGAACTGGTCGCTCATGGGGCCCACTCTGCCACGGCGGGCCGGCGCGACGGCGTTGCCCGGCGGGAGCGTCCGGCGCACTCGACCCCGCTGCTCGCGCCGTTCACCTATCCTGACGCGGTGACGTTCTCGGCCGCCGCCCTCTCGACGGACCGCGCCACCCGTCGTCGGCTCCCCCTCGTCCCCGCCCAGCGCGGCATGCTGCAGGGACACCTCACCGATCCCGCATCCCCCGCCTGGGGCGTGGCCCTCCTGACCGAGCTCGTCGGGCAGGTCGACGACGCCGTCCTCGCCGAGTGCCTGCGTCGGGTCTCGCTCGAGATGCCGAGCCTGAGGCTGCGCTTCGACGTGAGCACGGAGCCGGTGACCCAGCACGTCGCCGACCTCACCGACGACGTCGTGGTCACCACCCCTCTGGGCGCAGCCGACGACGAGGCCGCGGCAGCTCGCCACCTCGCCGCCCGGCTCGCCGCCGAGCCGTGGGACGTGCCGGGCGGTGGGCCCCTCGTCAGGAACACGCTCCTCGTGGGCCGCACAGGCGTCTGGTGGGTGCAGCGCGCCCTGCACGCCGTGGTCGACGGCTACGGTGCCTGGCTGGGACGCGACCGCGTCGTGGAGCACTACAACCACCTCGTCTCCGGCACGGAGCTCCCGGACCGCGCCTACCCCTCCGTGGAGGAGCTCGTCGCCCAGCCGCGACGGTCCGAGGACGATCAGCGCGACTTCTGGCGCGAGTACCTCCAGGGGGCGCCCGAGCGGGTCTCCCCCGCCGACCGGGCCCACCACGTCGTCGCCCGCCCCCACCGCCACGACGTGGTGCTGCCGTCGTCGGTGCGCGTGGGGCTCGGCGCGACCGTCGGCAACCGCGTCTGGACCTACCCGCTGATCGCGGCGGGCGCGGCATACGTCGCTCGCGTCAGCGAGGAGGACTCAGCCGTGGTCGGCGTGCCCGTTCTCGGTCGCGACACCGCCATCGACCTCGCCACGACGGTCAACATGATGAACGTCCTGCCGCTGCGCGTCCCCGTCGAGCCCGACGACGACCTGGCCTCCCTCACCCGACGGGTCATCGACAGCGCCCGCTCGACCCGACCCCACCAGCAGACGCCGACAGAGACGATCTTCGAGGCCGTGCCGTCGGCCTGGCGGGCCGGCCGACTCCACGGGCCCACGATCAACGTCATGCCGTATGACGACGACCCCGTGATCCCCGGAGTCACCGTCACGACGCAGGCCCTGCAGCGCGGACCGGTCTACGACCTGCTGCTGACGATCCACCCGCTCGCGGACGGGTCGCTGGCCGTCGAGTGCGAGGCCCATCGCGAGATCTACACCCTCGCCCAGACCCGTTGGCACGCCGAGCGGTTCGCCACGTTCGTCGCGCGCCTCGCCAGCCACGCCACGCTGGCCACGCCGCTGACGGAGGTCGACCACCTGCTGCCGGAGGAGGCCGAGGCCGCCGCGGTCCTGGCCCGCCCGCGCACCGGCAGCGCGCCGGAATCCCCCGCCCCGCGCTGGGGCGACGTCCTCTCCCCGGACCAGCTGACGGTGCCCGGGCTCGACGCCGCCGCCCCCCGTGGCTACGCGATCCGTGACGCCCTCGGTCGGACGACGGGCTTCACCCAGGTCGGCGAGCTCGTCGCCCACACCGCGTCAGGGACCGTCGCCACCGGGCAGCTCGCGGCGCTCCTCCCGGACGGACGCGTGGTGGCGCACGGCCCCGTGGAGGGGCGGCGGCAGGTCTACGGCCGGCACGTCGAGGCCGACGGTGTGGCCCACGACGTGGCCCTGCTCGACGGGGTCGAGTCGTGCACCGCCACGTGGGAGGGCCGCCGCCTGGCCCTCACCGTCACGCTCACCCCCGGCGCGTCGGAGGCCGACGTCGCCCGCGCCGCCAAGCAGACCGCGCCCTCGGGCACCCGACCCGTCGTGCACCTGAGCGCCCTCGTCTGAGCTCAGTGGTGCATGCCGGGCATCATCGTGCCGCCCGGCATCTCGTGCTGCCCGCCGCCCTGGGTCCACCCCATGACGGCGGGGTCGAGCATCCCGGCGATCATGGCGACGTGGGCGACCACGAGGAACACCGCCACGAAGACCACGTGCAGCTTGCGGGCGTGGCGCTCGTCCCGCCCGATCAGGCCCGCCGCCACGAGGCTGATGCCGACCATCGGCACGGCGCCGAGCAGGTAGGCCAGGACCGCGATGACATCGGCCGGCCCTCGCCATCCACCGTCGAGGGTGAGCGGGATGACGGCGTGCCGGAGCAGGTGGACGAGGATCGCGACCATCACCGGCCCCGCGAGCAGGCCCGCCCAGCGGCTGAGCCCGTGCACCCACGACGGCGCAGGGCGGGCAAACAGGATGACCAGCTCCGTGATCGCCAGGGTCTCGGCGAGGATCACGGGAATCGCCATGAACAGCAAGAGGTTCCAGGGCTGCTGGACCGCGAGCAGGCCCATGTAATGCGTCATCGACATCCCGTCCATGCCGCTGCCCTGGGTGCGGTCGGGCGCCACCAGGCCGCCGACCACGGCCAGCGCCGTGAGGACCGCGAGGGTGGTGGCGGCACCGCGCCGCGGTGCGTGATCGGTCGTGGCGGGGGTGGCCGCGGTCAGCGTGCTCATGATGGTCTCCCGGGTTCGGTCGAGCTCGATGGGGACCACGCTGCGCCACGCTTGCGAAGAGCTGCCGCAGGAACTGTGAAGGTTCTATGAAGGTCAGGCCGGGGGCAAGGCGATGGTGAAGGTCGCTCCCGTGCCCGGGCCGTCGCTGCGGACGTCGAGGGTGCCTCCGTGGGCCGAGACGATGGCCTGCGAGATGGACAGTCCCACACCGGTCCCCGTGACGGACTCGGGATCGCGGCGCCGTCCCGGGTCAGCGCGGTAGAAGCGCTCGAACACGTGCGGGAGGTGCTCAGCCGCGATGCCCGACCCGGTGTCGCTGACCGCGACCGTGGTGCCCGTCGCGCGGCTGCGCACCTCGATCCGGACCCCGTCCCCCGCCGTGCAGTGCTGCAGCGCGTTGCGCAGGAGGTTGTCGACCACCTGGCCGAGCCGTGACGGGTCGGCGCGCACCCGCGCAGGAGGGTCCTCGCCGACGTCGAGCTCCAGGCGCACCCCCTGACGGCCGTATGCCGCAGCCGCCGCACCGGTGGCCGCCCGGACCACATCGGCCGGGTCCACCGCCTCTCTCCGCAGGTCGAGCCGCCCCTCCTCGGCAGCAGACACGTCTTTGAGGTCGGTGGCGAGGCGCTCGAGGCGCCGGGTCTGGGCGCGCAGCGTGTCGAGCGTCGCGTCGTCGAGGGGTGTCACACCGTCCTCGACCGCCTCGAGGGTCACCTGGATCGCCGCGATCGGGGTGCGCATCTCGTGCGAGAGATCGGTGAGCAGGCGGCGACGGGTGGCCTCCGTGCCGGCGATCTGCCCGGCCATGGCGTTGAACGTCCGTGCCACGGCGTCCAGCTCTCGCCCCGTCGGCTGCATCATCACCGGCTGGTCGTAGTGGCCCTGGGCGACCTCGTCGGCGCCCCTGGCGAGCGCGTCCAGGGCGCGGCCGATCCGGCGGGTCACGAAGGCGCTGGCCCCGACCGCCGCCAGGACCGCGAGCGCGACACCGGCCCCCATCGACGCCAGCCCCGCGGACCGGAACGCCTCCTGGGCGTGTGCGAGGAGCTGCGGCTGCTCGCCGTGGCCCGCCTCGTGCATGTGCTGGTCGAACACCGCCGGCCCGACGATGAGCGCTGCGACGACCATAGTGACGGTCATCGCGGCGATCACCGCCACCTGGGCGAGCACCAGCCGGTGGGTCAGCGACCCGTTCACCCGTCGGGACGTCATCGCCCCGTCCCCATCCGGTAGCCGACGCCACGCACGGTGGAGACGTAGCGCGGGCTGGCGGGATCGTCGCCCAGCTTGCGGCGGACGTGGGCGACGTGCACGTCGACCAGGCGGTCGTCGCCGACCCAGTCAGGCCCCCAGACGGCGTCCACGAGCTGGCGCCTCGAGTACGCGAGCCGCGGCTGGCTGGACAGGGCGTCGAGTACGTCGAACTCGGTGCGCGTCAGGTCGACCAGCACCCCTCCCACCTCGACCTCCCGCGCGTCGGGGTCGATCACGAGGTCACCGAAGATGCGGCGGACCGAGCGCTGGACCAGCCCACCCGACCTCGGGCGACGCAGCAGGACGTGCACCCTGGCGACGAGCTCGCGCGCGCTGAACGGCTTGGTCATGTAGTCGTCGGCCCCCACGGACAGCCCCACCAGCAGGTCGACCTCGTCGGCGCGCGCGGTCAGCATCAGGACGTAGCAGTCGGAGAAGGTGCGGATCTGGCGACACACCTCGACGCCGTCCAGCCCGGGCAGGCCCAGGTCGAGCACCACCACCTCGGGCACCCACCCACGGGCGACCTCCACCGCCTCGCGACCGTCCGCGACCACGCACGTCTGGAAGCCGGCCCGGTCCAGGTAGGTGGCAACCGTGCCTGCGAGCACGGGCTCGTCATCGACGACCAGGGCACGGACCGGTGCAGGTGCGGGCTGCATGGCCCCAGTGTCACGCACCCGACGGCTTTCCCACGTTCTTTCGCACGAGGCCCCGGTGGAATACCCGGTGGGGCGAGTCTGTTCCGTCATATACCCCCTAGGGGTATATGACATCGAGAGGACCAGGACCATGCGTCACGACCACGCCCAGCACAGGAGTCACGACGACCACGGCGGGCACGAGCACGCGGACCACGTCGAGGTCTTTCGCCGCCTCTTCTGGGTGATGCTGGTCCTTGCCGTCCCGGTCGTCGGCCTCAGCGAGATGTTCGCGATGCTCGCCGGCTACTCCCTGCCCGAGAGCTCTTGGCTGCCATGGGTCTCACCGGTCCTCGGCACGGTGATGTACCTCTGGGGCGGCCGACCGTTTCTCGAGGGCGGCTGGTCGGAGACACGCTCGCGCAGGCCCGGCATGATGCTGCTCATCGCGCTCGCCCTCACTGTTGCGTTCGGGGCCTCCTGGGGCGCGAGCCTGGGGCTGGTCGACCACACCCTCGACTTCTGGTGGGAGCTGGCGCTGCTGGTGGTGATCATGCTCCTCGGGCACTGGATCGAGATGAGGTCTCTGGCCCAGACCACCTCCGCGCTCGACTCGCTCGCCGCCCTCCTCCCGGACGAGGCCGAGAAGGTCGTCGGCGACGACGTGGTTGCCGTCGACCCCTCCGAGCTGGTGGTCGGTGACGTCGTCGTCGTCCGTCCGGGGGCCTCGGTCCCGGTGGATGGCCGGATCGTCGCCGGGTCCGCCAGCATGGACGAGTCCATGATCACCGGCGAGTCGCGGACCGTCCGCCGGGCAGCCGGCGACGCCGTGGTCGCGGGCACCGTCGCCACCGACTCGGGCCTGCGGGTCCAGGTGACGGCCGTCGGTGACGACACCACCCTCGCCGGGGTCCGCGCTCTGGTCGCCGACGCCCAGTCGTCCACCTCGCGAGCCCAGCGGATCGCCGACAGGGCTGCGGCCTGGCTGTTCTGGTTCGCGCTCGCGGCCGCGATCGTGACTGCGATCGTCTGGACCAGTGCGGGTATGCCGGACTCGGCCGTCATCCGCACCATCACGGTGCTCGTCATCGCCTGCCCCCACGCCCTGGGCCTGGCCATCCCGCTGGTCGTCCAGATCGCCACCGAGCGAGCCGCCCGCGGAGGTGTCCTCGTCAAGGACCGACTGGCGCTGGAGTCCATGCGCACGGTGGACACCGTGCTCGTCGACAAGACCGGCACGCTGACCAAGGGCGAGCCCACCGTCACCGCCGTGGAGCCCGCCCGGGGTCGTTCGGCCGACGAGCTGCTTGCGCTGGCCGCCGCCGCGGAGACCGACAGCGAGCACCCTCTCGCACGCGCCATCGTCGGCGCCTCCCAGGCGCGAGCGATCTCGGTGGGGCGCGCCACCGACTTCTCGTCGTCGCCCGCAGTGGGCGTCCGAGCAACGGTCGACGGGTCCGTGGTCGAGGTCGGTGGTCCACAGCTCCTCGAGCACCGGGCCCAGCGCGAGCTCCCCGCGGCGGATGCCTGGCGCGCCGAGGGCGCGATCATCCTCCACGTCCTGGTCGACGGCGAGGTGGCCGGGGCGCTGAGGCTCGCCGACGAGATCCGGGCCGAGTCCCGCGAGACGGTCGACGCCTTGCACGACCTCGGCATACAGGTGGTCATGATCACGGGCGACGCGCAGGCCGTGGCCGACACCGTCGGCCACGAGCTCGGCATCGACCGCGTCTTTGCGGGCGTCCGACCGGAGGACAAGTCCGCCAAGGTCGCAGAGCTGCAGGCCGAGGGCCGCCGGGTCGCGATGGTCGGCGACGGCGTCAACGACGCTCCCGCCCTCGCCCAGGCGGACGTCGGCATCGCGATCGGGGCCGGCACGGACGTCGCGATCGGCTCGGCCGGCGTCGTCCTCGCATCCTCCGACCCGCGGTCGGTCCTGTCGGTGGTCGAGCTGTCCCGGGCCACCTACGCCAAGATGCGCCAGAACCTCTGGTGGGCCGCCGGCTACAACCTCGTCTCGGTGCCACTCGCCGCAGGGGTGCTCGCACCCGTGGGCTTCGTCCTCCCCATGAGCGTCGGCGCCGTCCTGATGTCCCTGTCCACCGTGGTCGTGGCCGTCAACGCGCAGCTCCTGCGCCGTCTCGACCTCTCCCCCGGACAGAGCGCACACCGCCTCCGGGCCGCCTGACCGCGGCAGGCCGCGGCGGCATGCCGCGCGCTCAGTCGTTGCTGTCGGGATCGGCCGCGGGCGCTCTGCTCGACCGGGTCTCGGCGACGCGGGTGAGGGCGGCCTCCACCAGCTGCGCGTTCCCGGCAGCGGTCGCGCCGCCCGGCAGCCGGGTGGTGTCTTCGAGGCCGACCCGGGTGTCCAGCCCCAGTCGGGCAGCGAGGTCGACGGCTGCCCAGGTGCTGCCCTCTGCGCCGTGGAGCAGGACCGGGAGCTCCGGCTCGAGGCGGTGGACTCCGTCGACGAGTGGTGTCGCCTGACGGGCCACCCAGGCGGCGGCATCCTCGTCTGGGACGTCGGCCAGCTCGACCAAGGCTCGCAAGCAGCTCCCGCGCCAGGGCGAGGCCTGCCACCGGGCCAGCCCTTCCCCGGGCCAGATCCCGGCCTCGACGCCGATGCCGCGGTCGATCAGGGCGGCGGCGACGTCGTCCGCTCCCTCCTCGTGCCAGTTGACCGAGGCGAAGTCGGGCAGCGCCGTCCACGACCGGACCGACCGGACCCGTGCCGCCGGGTCGGGTGACGCCCAGGCGCCGGTGGTCACGCCCACGGGAACGCCCGGACACGCCTGTCGAACGGCCAGCACGAACCTCGCCACGTCATCGGCGTCCAGGGTGTCCACCCCGGCGGCGTCCTTGGGGTGGACGTGAACGGCTGAGGCGCCGGCATCGACAGCCGCCCGCGCCTCCACCGCGACCTCGCGCTCGGGCCTCGCGGCTCGGCGTCAGCGAGGACCGCAGGGACCCAGGGGAATGCGAAGGGCCCCGACCAGCGTCTCCGCCGGCCGGGGCCCTTGCTTCTGTCTCAACACAGAGCGCACCCGAAGGGATTCGAACCCCTAACCTTCTGATCCGTAGTCAGATGCTCTATCCGTTGAGCTACGGGTGCAGTCGCCGCGCCGCCCGTGGGCGTCCGCAACGAGGTCCGACTTTACAGCAGAGGGGGCCTCCCCACGAAATCGGTCGACCCGGCCCGAGCCGGTGGCGGCCTCAGTAGCGGCGGCGGGGCCGGGTGTGGGTGACCAGGCGAGCCAGCGAGGGCGGACCCTGCAGCAGGTAGCGACGGGCCAGCCGCTTGGGCTCGCGCGACAGGCGGTAGGCCCACTCGAGGTGGTTGTCCTGGTAAAACTGCGGCGCCCGCTGCACGGTCCCCGCGATGAAGTCGGCCGCCGCGCCGTAGGCCAGCAGGGCCCGCGCCCCGGACGCGATGCCGTGGTCGCGGATCCAGTCCTCCTGGCGCGGTTTGCCCAGCCCCACGACGACGACGTCGGCGCCGGCCTCGCGCACCGTCTCGGCCCAGCGGGCCGCGCCCTCGGGCGAGGTGATGTCGGCCCGCTCCGGGGCCCAGGTCCCCGCGATGCGGAGGTCCGGCAGACGGCGGCCGAGCTCCTCGCGCAGACGCACGTGCATGTCCGGCATACCGCCGAGGAAGCCGACCGACGCACCCTCCTCGGCCGCCACGCGCAGCTGGGGCTCCAGCAGGCTCGCGCCCGTCAGCCGGGGGTAGGTCACGCCGGTCACCCGCTTGGCCGTGAGGACGAAGGGCGCGCCGTCCATGAGGGTCAGCCAGCGCAGACCGCCAGAGCCGTCGCCCACCGAGCCGGCAGAGCGGTCGTGCGAGCCCGAGGGGTACCAGTGCAGGTGGTCGAGGTTGGCGGACTCGATGGCGAGCGGGCGGCCCTCGCCCCGCAGTGCGGCGCGATAGAGGTCCATGACCTCCTGCTCGCTCCCGGCGTCGACCTGGACCCCACCCATCAGCAGCTGTTGCACGTGACCGCACTCCTCGCGTCTCGTCATACGAATCTCGACTCAACTATGTCAGGGAAGGTGAGCCTCAGTGTGACCTTCCCCCCAGATCGACTCTCTCGGTGGCCCGGCCTGTGGGCAGCGGTTACCGTGACAAGCACACCTTGCCAATGACGGCAACCAGAAGGGATGGCCGGATCCACATGTCCACCACGCACAAGAAGCTCGCGGCCTGGGTCGAGGAGATCGCCGCTCTGACGACGCCGGACCAGATCCACTGGATCACCGGCACGGACGAGGAGGCCGCGCAGCTCAACCAGGCGCTGGTCGACTCCGGGACCTTCATCAAGCTCGCCGACGACAAGAAGCCCAACAGCTACTACGCCGCGTCCGACCCCAACGACGTCGCTCGCGTGGAGGACCGCACCTACATCTGCTCCAAGGACGAGAAGGACGCGGGCTTCACCAACAACTGGATGGCCCCGGACGAGATGAAGGGCATCATGCGCAACCTCTATCAGGGGTGCATGAAGGGCCGCACGATGTACGTCATCCCCTTCGTGATGGGCCACCTCGAGGCCGACCAGCCGATGTACGGCGTCGAGATCACCGACTCCGCCTACGTCGTCGCCTCGATGCGCGTCATGGCCCGCGTCGGCTCGGACGTGCTCAAGCAGATGGAGGAGACGCAGGCCGACTTCGTCGAGTGCCTGCACTCCGTCGGCGCGCCGCTGGCCGAGGGCGAGGAGGACGTCCCGTGGCCCTGCAACGACACCAAGTACATCGTCCACTTCCCCGAGGAGCGGGCGATCTGGTCCTTCGGGTCCGGCTACGGCGGCAACGCCCTGCTCGGCAAGAAGTGCTACGCCCTGCGGATCGCCTCCGCCATCGCCCACGACGAGGGCTGGATGGCCGAGCACATGCTGATCCTCAAGCTCACCAACCCCGAGGGCAAGACCCACTACATCGCCGCCGCCTTCCCCAGCGCCTGCGGCAAGACCAACCTCGCCATGCTCGCCCCCACCATCCCCGGCTGGAGGGCCGAGATGGTCGGCGACGACATCGCCTGGATGCGCTTCGGCGAGGACGGCCGGCTGTATGCCGTCAACCCCGAGTTCGGCCTCTTCGGCGTCGCTCCCGGCACGGGGTGGAGCACCAACCGGTCCGCGATGGAGACGATCGAGGCCGGCAACTCGGTGTTCACCAATGTCGCCCGCACCAAGGACGGCGACGTCTGGTGGGAGGGCATGACCGACGAGAAGCCCGCCGAGCTCATCGACTGGAAGGGCAACGAGTGGACCCCGGAGTCGGGGGAGAAGGCCGCCCACCCCAACGCCCGCTTCTGCACACCGATCAGCCAGTGCCCGATGGCCGCGGCGGAGTACGACTCCCCCAACGGCGTGCCGATCTCGGCGATCCTCTTCGGCGGGCGTCGCGCCACGACCATCCCGCTCGTGGCCCAGTCCCGCGACTGGACGCACGGCACCTACATGGGCGCCACGCTCTCCTCGGAGACCACGGCCGCCGCGGTCGGTGCGGTCGGCGTCGTGCGCCGCGACCCGATGGCCATGCTGCCCTTCATCGGCTACAACGCCGGTGACTACGTCCAGCACTGGCTCACCATCGGCCAGAAGGGCGACGCGGACAAGCTGCCCAAGATCTTTCAGGTCAACTGGTTCCGCAAGGACGACGACGGCAAGTTCGTGTGGCCGGGCTTCGGCGAGAACTCCCGCGTCCTCGCCTGGGTCGTCGACCGCCTCGAGGGCAAGGCCGAGGGCGTCGAGTCCCCGATCGGCCTGCTGCCCAAGCCTGAGGAGATCAACACCGACGGCCTCGACCTGACCGACGAGCAGCTCGCCACCGCGCTGGCCTTCGACAAGGCCAGCTGGGAGAAGGAGCTCCCCCTGGTCGAGGAGTGGTTCGGCAAGTTCGGCGACGAGCTGCCCGCCGAGCTGCGCGCCGAGCTCGACGGTCTCAAGGAGCGCGTCGCCAACGCCTGACCCGCCGGGGGTAAAGGCATCGACCGGCCTTCGTTCGCCAGGCTGATGCACCTACCCCCGGTAGGTCCATCGACCAGCCTTCGTTCGCCAGGCTGATGTGACCAAGGCCGGTCGATCTGCTTCTCCGGTATGACGAAGCCCGGCGCGTG
>NZ_DKGR01000024.1:180062-193270 GCF_002453335.1 Arsenicicoccus sp. UBA6765 | reverse complement strand
CACGCGCCGGGCTTCGTCATACGGCCGGCCCGTCACGAACCGGCGAGGTCACGCGCCACGCCGACAGCGCTCACTCCGCGCGGAGGAAGCCCTGCTGCACCAGCCACTCGTGCGCGACCTCGGCCGGCTCGCGCCCCTCGACGTCGACCTTGGCGTTGAGGTCGATCATCACGTCGTCCGTGAGCTTCTTGGTGACGGGGGCGAAGAGCTGGGCGATCTGGGGGTGCTTGGCCAGGGTCTCCTGCCGCACCACCATCGACACGTTGTAGTTGGGGAAGAACTTCTTGTCGTCCTTCATCACGGCGAGGTCGAGCGCCTTGATGCGCCCGTCGGTCGTGAAGATCTCGCCGAACGTGCACAGCCCGCTGTCGGTGGCGGAGTAGATCGCGCCCGTCTCCAGCACCTTGACGTTGCCCGCGGGGACGTCCGTGCCGTACTCCAGCCCGTAGGCCTTGAGCATCGGCCGGAAGCCGTCGTTGCGGCTCGCGAACTCCGACTCCACGCAGAAGGTCCGCTGCCCGACCGGCACCTTCTTGATGTCCGCGAGCGACGACAGGCCGAGCGCGCGAGCCCTCTCCGTGGTCGTGGCGAAGCTGTAGGTGTTGTTCATCGGTGCGGGCGGCAGCCAGGTCAGGGCGTGGGTCTTGGCGTCCTCGGCGCGGACCGCTTCGTACTGCGCGGCGGGGTCGGGGATCGGGTCGGTGTGGCCGAGGTAGGAGATCCACGCGGTGCCGGTGTACTCCCACTCGGCGTCCACCTGACCCTCGAGCTGGGCCTGCCGGGCGCTCGCCGAGCCGGGGATGTTGGTGTAGTCCCTGACCTCGGCGCCGGCGGAGGAGAGCAGGATCACCGCCATCTTGCCGAGCACCAGCTGCTCGGTGAAGTTCTTGGAGCCGACGGCGACCGACGCCCCGCGCAGGGACGGCACCGCGTCCAGCTCGCCCTGCAGCTGCCCCGACGGCGCGTAGCCGCCGGCCGTGCCGAGACCGCAGCCGGACAGGCCGAGGGCCGCTGCGGTCAGCACACCCGCCAGCGCGGTCCTCCCGGTGATCCGTCGTCCAGCCATGGGTCAGAGCCCCCTCGGGGTCGTGAGCGTCTCGAGGACCCGGCCGACCCAGTCGACCAGGAGGGCGAGCAGCGCGACGAGCACGGCACCGCTCACGAGGATCGGGTAGCGGAACAGGTTGATGCCCGTGGTGATCAGCGACCCGAGGCCCCCGGCGTCGATGAAGGTCGCGAAGCTGGCCGTCCCGACGAGGAGCACGAGCGCGGTGCGGACGCCGTTCATGATGACGGGGACGGCGAGGGGCAGCTCGATGCGCACGAGGGTGGCCAGCTGACTCATCCCCACGCCGCGGGCGGCCTCGACGAGCGTGGGGTCCACGCCGCGCAGCCCGGTGATGGTGTTCTGCAGCACGGGCAGGAAGGCATAGATCGACAGCGCCAGCACCGCGGTCCAGAACCCGAAGCCCAGCCACATCGCCAGCAGCACGATCAGCCCGATCACCGGAGCGGCCTGCCCGGCGTTGGCGAACGCGACCACGGGCGCGCTGAACCTGCGCAGGCCGGGACGGGTGAGCAGTATGCCGATCGGCACGGCCAGCCCCACCACGATCAGCGCCGAGACCGCCGTCAGGACGACATGCTGGGTGGCCAGCGTCTGGACGTTGGACCAGGTCAGGACCCGTGCCTCGATGGTGTCGAGGCGTGCGCTGCGACGCCACAGCTCCCACCCGGCGACGCCCGCGAGCACCAGCACCGGCAGGACGAGCAGCATCACCCGGTCGCGGCGGGTCAGACGCCCTGGCCGGGGCCGCGACCGCGCCGGGGTGGCCGCGTCGGACGAGCCGACCGCGTCGGACCGGCCGTCCGGGTCGGAGGGGTCAGCCCCGGAGGCGGCGACCCCGGGTGCGGCGGGGGACGTCATACCGGCTCCTCCTCGCGACCCGCGGCGACGGACCTGATGTGGGTGGTGACCGCGTCGAAGGTCACGGCGCCCTGGTACTCGTCGCGACGGCCGGTGACCACCGCCATGCCCTCGGTCGCGGCCAGCATGCTGTCGAGGGCGTCGTTGAGCGTCGCCCGGCGGTCGATCGTCGTCAGGCGGGACGTGTCGGGCCGGCGCACGGCGTCCCCGTCGAGGCGGTCCAACCGCGTCCAGCCGAGGGGCCGCTGACGCTCGTCGAGCACCAGCAGCCAGGGGTTGCGGGACTCGGCGTGCTGGCGCCGCACCTCGGCCACCCGGTCGCCGACCCGCGCCGTGGCCACCTGCTGGAGCTCGAGGTCGCCGACGCGCGCGAGGCTGAGCTGCTTGAGCGTCGAGCCGGAGCCGACGAAGTCCTCCACGAACTCGTTGGCCGGGGCCGCGAGGATCACCTCGGGGGTGTCGTACTGCGCGATCTGGGCGCCCTCGCGCAGGATCAGGATCCGGTCGCCGAGCTTGATCGCCTCGTCGATGTCGTGGGTGACGCAGACGATCGTCTTGTGCAGCTCCTCCTGGATCGACAGGAGCTCGTCCTGCAGCCGCTGGCGGGTGATCGGGTCCACCGCGCCGAACGGCTCGTCCATGAGGATCACGGGCGGGTCGGCCGCGAGCCCGCGGGCGACGCCCACCCGCTGCTGCTGGCCGCCGGACAGCTCCTTGGGATAGCGGTGCCGGTATGTCGCGGGTGCCAGCCCCACGAGGTCGAGCAGCTCGTCCACCCGCTCCCGCGTGCGGGTCTTGTCCCACTTCAGCAGGCCGGGGACCAGGCCGATGTTCTGGGCCACCGTGAGGTGGGGGAAGAGGCTGCCGCCCTGGATGACATAGCCGATCTTGCGGCGCAGCTGGTCCGGGTCCTTGGTGGTGATGTCCTCGCCGTCGACGACGATGCGCCCCGACGTGGGGTCGATCAGCCGGTTGAGCATCTTGAGGGAGGTCGTCTTGCCGCAGCCGGAAGGGCCGACGAACATCACGATCTCGCCGGCAGGGATGTGCAGGCTGAGGCCGTCCACGGCGGGCCGGCTCTGGCCCGGGTAGGACTTCGTGACGACGTCGAGCTCGATGGTGGCGCCGCTGACCTGACGGTCGGAGGAGGGGGTGGCAGGCATCAGGACCGGATTCCCTTCGGGATGGTGAGGCGGCCGACGAGGACCAGGAGGGCGTCGAGCAGCAGGGCGAGCAGCACGATGCCGACGGTGCCGACGAGGGCGTAGGACACGGCGTTGGCGCCGCCGATCTGGGACAACCCGGTGAAGATGTAGCCGCCGAGGCCGGGACCGAGGGCGTAGGCCGCGATGGCGGCCACGCCCATCGACATCTGCGTCGACACCCGCACCCCGGTGAGGATGACGGGCCAGGCGAGCGGGAGCCGCACGCGGACGAAGGTGTCGACGGGGTTCATGCCCATGCCGCGGGCGGACTCGACCAGCTGACCAGGCACGCCGTCGAGCCCCACGACGACGTTGCGCAGGATGGGCAGGACGGCATAGAAGACGACCACGGCCACCGAGGGCAGCACCCCGATGCCGAGGATCGGCAGGGCCAGGCCGAGCAGCGCGAACGACGGGATCGTCAGGCCGATCGAGGTGAGGGCGTTGGCCACGCCGCGCAGGGCGCGCACGCGGGTGACGAGGACGCCCAGGGCGATGGCGACCAGGGTCGCGATCACGACGGCCTGGGTCACGAGGCTGGCGTGCTGGTAGGAGCGGTAGGCGATGTCGGCCCAGCGGTCCTGCACGAACTCGATCACGGCTGGGACTTCTTCACGAGGACGGCCTCCTGGTCGCATCGGCGTCGACGGACCCCTCGGCGCCGTCGCTCAAGGGATCACTAGACCACGCGCCGGGGACCCGTCGGGCCCGCGCGGGTCCTCGTCTCCGGCTCGGCCACCTCTCAACCGCCGGTCCGGGGGCTGTGGGGTGGGCACATCACGGTCGGGTCACGAACTCGCGGATCGGCCTGTCGTCACGGCGATCTCGTCGCCCAGCCGCCATCCGGGGGCCAGCGGGAGCTGGTCGCCCGACCAGAACCGGCCCGGGTCGTACCAGCTGAGCGGACGTCCCGGCTCGAGGAGCCCCATCTCCTCGTAGGTCACCGCGACCACCTCGGCGCAGTAGGCCAGCTCGGGCCGCGCGGAGATCGGACGCTGCTCGTGGCGCCACGGCAGGTGGCCACGCCGCCCCCGCAACCACCGGCCCGCGAGCGCCGCCGTCCGCGGGAAGCTCGTGCCGTCCCAGCGCGCGATGGTCCGCAGCAGCGCGTCCTCCTGCTCGCGCCCCACCTCGGGGGTGAGCTGACGCAGGAACCCGCGCTGCCCGTAGTCGTCGTGCCAGCGCGTCACCGCGTCCCGCAGGTCGTGCAGCTGCACCCCGCGCTGGTGCTGCCCGGTCCACAGGTCCACCAGGCCCTTGCCGAGCTCGGCGTGCCACATCAGTGGTGGCAGGTCCTCGAGCACCACCGCCATACCGACGTGGTTGACGGGGGCGTTGGTGAGGACCTGGATCGCCCGGTCGGCGCCCTTGGCCCCGCGAAAGACCCAGATGTCCCCGGTGCGCGCGTGGTCCACGGCCTGGTCGAGCGTGATCGCCATGCGCCGAGTCTGGCACCCGCGCCGGGCTGAGGCGCCGCGGCTCGGGTGGCGTGGTGGCTATCCTCGTGGCGTGAGACGCATCTCGTGGTGGAAGCTCCTCGGCGCGGCCGGCCTGGCGGGCGTCGCGGCGACCGGTGTGCTGGCGGCGCGGGGCGAGCGGCAGCGGCGGTCGATGACGCCGGCCGAGGTGCGGTCGCGGCTGCACCGGCGGTATGCCGAGCTCGGCGACCCCTCCTACCGCCGGTAGGCGCGGCGGAGCTGCACGTCGAGCGGAGGCACCCCGGAGCCGCACACCGGCAGCGGCGACAGGTCGAGGCGCGAGCGGCGTGAGCTGCACTGGGTTGCGTGGAGGCGGCGTGAGGCCGGGCGGCTGACGAGGCGGGCGAGGAACATCAGTTCGTCCCCACCGTGCCCGGGGCGAGCTGCCCCGGCTGCCCCACCTGACCGGGCGCGATCTGCCCCGCCTGACCGGGCGCCTGGCCCGGCATACCGCCTCGTCCGTCACGGAAGCCGCCGCCCGGCCCGCCCGGACCTCCCATCCGGCCTGTCCCGCCCTCGCTCTGGCTGTTGATGGTCGGCGCGGCGGCGGCGATGGCACCTCCCCCGATCGAGGCCATGCCGACAGCGAGCGCTGCGGCCACGGCCGTCTTCTTGCCCGACCACCGGGCGGGGCGCACGGCCGGCGCCACCGAGGCTCCGTCGGACGCTTCTGCCGAGGGCGTCGGTGCAGCGTTGATGGTGTTCGTGGCGTCGTGCTTGAGGTGAGGCAGCATGTCGGTCTCCTTGCCGGCGGGGTCTCTGGCTGCCACCGACGATCCGGAGCCACGCTGTGGCGGGGCTGTGGCCTCCATGTCGAGGGGCCAAGAGTCCGCCATAGTGGTCCCACAGGATCGCCACAGGAACGACCTGTCACCACCACAGGAAGGCCGGGTGTCATGAGGGGCATGAGCACGCACACCACCTCCACCCCGGCGCTGCGCCGCCTGGACGGCTCCCCCGTCCGGGTCCTCGTCGTCGACGACGAGGCCAACATCGCCGAGCTGCTGTCCATGGCCCTGCGCTACGAGGGCTGGGAGGTGCGCACCGCCGGCACCGGGCTCGAGGCGGTCCGCGCCGCACGGGAGTTCAAGCCCGACGCCGTCGCGCTGGACATGATGCTGCCCGACTTCGACGGCATGGAGGTCCTGCGCAAGATGCGTCAGGACGACCCCAACATCCCCGTCCTGTTCCTCACCGCCAAGGACGCCGTCGAGGACCGCGTGGCCGGCCTGACGGCGGGCGGCGACGACTACGTCACCAAGCCGTTCAGCCTCGAGGAGGTCGTCGCGCGGCTGCGAGCCCTCATGCGCCGCACCGCGATCGCCGAGGAGGAGTCCGCGTCGGTGCTCGTCGTGGGCGACCTGGTCATGGACGAGGACGCCCACGAGGTGCGCCGCGGCGACGACGAGATCACGCTGACGGCGACGGAGTTCGAACTGCTGCGCTATCTCATGCGCAACCCCAAGCGCGTGCTGTCCAAGGCCCAGATCCTCGACCGCGTCTGGAACTACGACTTCGGCGGCCAGGCCAACGTCGTCGAGCTCTATATCTCCTACCTCCGCAAGAAGGTCGACCACGGCCGCGACCCCATGATCCACACGATGCGGGGCGTCGGCTACGTCCTCAAGCCCGCCACCGGCGCCTGACCACCTCATGCGCGTCCGCGACTGGTCGCTGACCACCAAGCTCGTGACCTCGATGGTCGCGCTGTTCCTCGCCGTCACGGTGGCGATGGGCGGCGCGACCGTGCTGGTCATGGACCAGCGCCTCACCCAGCAGGTCGACCAGCAGCTGCTCGAGCAGTCCCAGATGGTCGACCGCGGGGGGCGCTTCGGCGGCGACGACGTGGTCCGGGCCTGCACCAGCCGTCCGCCGGGCACCGGCGAGGGGATGCTGCGCCTGTGCCTGCAGGACGGCAGCGCGGTCAGCGACTACGTCATCTCCGACGGCGACTACTCCCGTCTCACGACCGCGCAGGTCGGCACGATCTCGCAGTCGGGCGTCGGCAGCCAGCCCCGCAGCGTCGACGTCGACGGCCTCGGTGGCTACCGCCTCGTCGCGTCCTACCGCTCCGGCACGACCATCGTCACCGGCATCCCCCTGCAGCGCGTCAAGGCCTCGGTCCAGGAGCTGCTGCGGACGATCACCCTGGCCTCCCTGACCGGCCTCGCGCTCATGGCGCTGGTCGGGATCTGGCTGGTCCGCCGCAGCCTGCGTCCCCTGCGCCGCGTCGCCGACACCGCCACCCGCGTCTCCCAGCTCGACCTGGCACGCGGCGAGGTGGCCCCCATCGAGCGGGTCCCGGGCGAGCTCACCAGCCCGCGCACCGAGGTCGGCCAGGTCGGCCACGCCCTCAACACCCTCCTCGACAACGTCGACAGCTCCCTCACCGCACGCCACCAGTCCGAGACCCGCGTCCGGCAGTTCGTGGCCGACGCCTCGCACGAGCTGCGCACACCGCTCGCCTCGATCAGGGGGTATGCCGAGCTCAGCCGCAAGGAGCGCGAACCCGTGCCCGGAGGCGTGCGGCACGCCCTCGACCGCATCGAGTCGGAGGCCAAGCGCATGACCACCCTCGTCGAGGACCTGCTCCTGCTGGCCCGCCTCGACGCCGGTCGCCCCCTCGACCACGCCCCCGTCGACCTGTCGATGCTCGTGCTCGAGTGCGTCAGCGACGCCCAGGTAACCGCGCCCGGGCACCGCTGGGAGCTGGACCTGCCCGAGTCGGTCATCGAGACGACCGGCGACCGCGGCCGGCTGCAGCAGGTGCTGGTCAACCTGCTCGCCAACGCCCGCAGCTACACGCCCGAGGGCACCGTCGTGCGCACCTCCCTGGCCGTCGAGGGCGACCGCGCGGTCCTGAGGGTGCTGGACGACGGCCCCGGCATACCAGAATCCCTGCAGCCCAACCTCTTCCAGCGGTTCACGCGAGGCGACACCGCCCGCAACCGCGCCGCCGGCTCGACCGGCCTGGGCCTGTCGATCGTCGACGCCGTCGTCAAGGCGCACCACGGCGACGTGCGCGTCGACTCCGTGCCCGGGCGCACGGAGTTCACGGTCACGCTCCCCCTCCGATAGCCCTCGCCCCCTTCGTCGTCCAGCACCCGGCGAGGGCCCGTAGGGGCGGCAAAGGGGGCTCATAGGGTCCCCACAACCGCGAGGCCGAACGTTGGGGGCATGACGATCTCGACCCTTCGGCGCAGCGCCCGCGGACTCGCCGCACCGCGCACCGCCCCTCGCGAACAGCCTACGGCGGCAACGCCATACACCCAGGGGCGGGCGGCCCGCCTGTGGCGCGGACCGGCCGAGGACCCGAGCTGGGCCCGCCCGTCGCTGGTCATCCTGCTGTGCGCGACCGCGGCGTTCTACCTCTGCGACCTGACGAGCTCCGGCTGGGCCAACGCCTTCTACTCCGCCGCCGTGCAGGCGGGCTCGGAGTCGTGGAAGGCCTTCTTCTACGGCAGCTCGGACGCCGCAAGCGCCATCACGGTGGACAAGCCGCCGGCCTCGTTGTGGGTGATGGCCCTGTCCGTGCGGATCTTCGGGCTCAGCTCGTTCGCGATCCTGCTGCCCGAGGTCCTCATGGGCGTGGCCTCGGTGGGCGTCCTCTACGCCACGATCAAGCGCCACTTCGGTGCCGCCGCGGGCCTGATCGCCGGTGCCACGCTGGCGCTCACGCCCGTCGCGACGCTGATGTTCCGGTTCAACAACCCGGACGCGCTGCTGGTGCTGCTCATGACCCTCGGCGCCTGGGCCACCGTCAAGGCCGTCGACGAGAGCCGCGCCCGCTGGCTCGTCGCCACCGGCGTCCTCCTCGGGTTCGGCTTCCTCACCAAGACCCTCCAGGTGTTCCTGGTCCTGCCGGCGTTCGCGCTCGCCTACCTCCTGGCCGCCGACACGACGCTCGGCCGCCGCATCCAGCACCTGCTCGCGGCCGGGCTGGCGATGGTCCTCTCCGCCGGCTGGTGGGTCGCGATCGTCGAGCTCGTGCCCGCCTCCGCCCGCCCCTACATCGGCGGGTCGCAGACCAACTCCTTCCTCGAGCTGACCTTCGGCTACAACGGGTTCGGGCGCCTCACCGGCGACGAGACCGGGTCCGTGGGTGGTGGCAACGGGTGGGGCCAGACCGGTCTGACGCGCCTGTTCGATCCCGAGATCGGCGGGCAGATCTCCTGGCTGCTGCCGTCCGCGCTGCTGCTGCTCGTCACCGGTCTCGTGATGCGTGGGCGCCTCCCCCGCACCGACGGCCGCCGCGCCCAGCTGGTCGTGTGGGGCGGCTGGCTCGTGATCACGGCCCTCACCTTCAGCCTCATGGCGGGCATCTTCCACGCCTACTACACCGTCGCCCTGGCCCCGGCCGTGGCCGCGGTGGTCGCCATCGGCGCCACCCTCGCCTGGGAGCGTCGCGACCGGTTCGGTATGACGACCCTCGCGGCCGCCACCGCCATCGCGTCGGCCTGGTCCTTCGTCCTGCTCGCCCGCTCGGCCGACTTCCTGCCCTGGCTGCGCTGGGTCGTGGTCGTCCTCGGCCTGGCCGCCGCCCTGCTGATGCTGGTGCTCGACCGGATCCACGCCTCGGCGGTCAAGGTCGTGGCCGGGGCCGCCCTCGTCGCGGTCCTCGCCGGGCCCGCGGCCTGCAGCGCGCAGACGGTGACCACCGCGCACACCGGCTCGATCGTCACCGCCGGCCCGTCGACCGGGTCCGGCACGGGCGGTCCCGGCGGCGGCCCGGGCGGGATGGGTGGCACGCCCCCGCAGGGCACCGCCAACGGCGCCACCGGCACCACCAACGGCCCGACCACCGGCCGTGGTGGCATGGGTGGTGGCATGGCTGGAGGCATGGCCGGCGGCATGGGCGGCCTGCTCGGCGCCAGCACCCCCTCGACCGAGGTCGTGAGCGCGCTGTCCGCCGACGCCGACAGCTACACCTGGGTCGCGGCCGCCGTCGGGTCCCAGAACGCAGCCGGCCTGCAGCTCGCCACCGGTCAGCCGGTGATGGCGCTCGGCGGCTTCAACGGCACCGACCCGTCGCCCACGCTGGCGCAGCTCCAGGCCTATGTCGCCTCCGGGCAGATCCACTACCTGCTCGCCTCCGGCGGGATGGGCGCCATGGGCGGCTCCTCGACCGAGACGTCCACCACCAGCCAGATCCTGGCCTGGGCGGCCGCGAGCTACCAGACGGTGAGCATCGACGGCACGACGTTCTACGACCTCACCCAGCCGCTCGCGGCGTCCTGACGAGGCGCCGGGCTCCGGCATACCTGCTCCGACCGACCCCCCACGGAAAGGCTCAGACGATGGCACCCACCACCTCCCCCGAGGCACCCGACCGCGAGCCGGCGCAGGGGCGTCCGGCCGCTGGGCTCGCCACGCAGCTGGGCAGGTTCGCGACGATCGGGGTGGCGAGCACGGTGCTCCACCTCGGGATGTTCGCGGCGCTGACCGGCGCGCTCGGAGCGTTGTCGGCCAACCTGGTGGCGCTGCTCGTCGCCACGGTCCTCAACACCGCCGCCAACCGGGCCTGGACCTTCGAGGTGCGGGGCCGGCAGGACGCGCTGCGGCACCAGCTGCAGGGGCTGGCGGTGTTCGCGGTCACCTGGGGTCTCACGAGCCTGGCTCTGCTCGGGCTGCAGACCGCGGCGCCGGGGGCCTCGGCCGGCGTGCAGACTTCCGTCGTCGCGGTCGCCAACGTCGTCTCGACGCTGGTCCGGTTCGTCGCCCTGCGCCGCTGGATGGCCGCGCCGGACCGCGAGGCCTCCGACGTCGAGGCGTCGACGGTCGAGCGCCACCCGGAGCTCGAGCCGCTGGCCTAGCCCGAGAACCTCCGCAGCTCGTGGCGGGCAACGGCCATCAGGTGCACCTCATCGGGGCCGTCGGCGATGTGCATCTGGCGGGCGTAGGCGTTGAGCTCGCCCAGCGGCGAGTCCTGCGAGAGCCCGAGGGCGCCGTGGGCCTGGATGGCCCGGTCGACGACGGTGCTCGCCATCGTGGGGGCCACGACCTTGAGCGCCGAGATCGCCGCCGCCGAGTCCTGGTCGTCCTGGTGGTCCAGCGACCAGGCCGCGCGGTAGGCCAGCCACCGGGCCTGGTCGATCGCCACGCGAGACTGCGCGACCCACTCCTGCACGAGCCCGTGCTGCGCCAGCGGCCGCCCGAAGGCGACTCGCCGCGGCACCCGCTCGGCCATCAGGTCGAAGGCCCGCTCCGCGACGCCCACCAGCTTGAGGCAGTGCGTGAGGCGGGTGGGCGCCATGCGGGCCTGGGCCAGCGCGAAGCCGCGGTCGAGCTCGCCGACCACGTTGCCCAGCGGCACCCGCACGTCCTCGAAGACGACCTCGCCGTGCCCCCCGGTGTAGGGGTCGTCGTAGCCCAGCACCGACATCGCCCGCACGACCTGCACGCCCGGGGTGTCCCTCGGCACGATCACGACCGAGTGCTGCAGGTGCCGCTGGCCGCGCGGGTTGGACTTGCCCATCACGAGCATCACGCGGCAGTCGGGAGCCATGGCCCCGCTCGACCACCACTTGCGGCCGTTTATCACGACCTCCTGGGTCTGCTCGTCGACCTCGATGGAGGTGGAGATGTTGCCCGCGTCTGACGAGGCGACGTCCGGCTCGGTCATCGCGAAGGACGAGCGGATCTCGCCGGCCGCCAGCGATGCGAGCCATCGCTCCTGCTGCTCCGGCGAGCCGTAGCGCAGCAGCAGCTCCATGTTGCCCACGTCGGGGCTGTTGGCGTTGATCGCCTCCGGCGCCAGGTGCGGCGACCGTCCCGACAGCTCGACGACGGGGGCGAGATCGAGGTGGCTCAGCCCCGAGCCGTAGGGCGCGGGCAGGCCGAGGTTCCACAGCCCGGCGGCGCGGGCCTGGTCCGCCAGCCGCGCCATGACGGCGGGGCGGGTCCACCGGTGCTCGGCATCCAGCTCGGCGACCTCGCGCCGGGCGACGGCCTCGGCGGGATAGACCTCCTCCTGGAGGAAGTCGGCCATCCGGTCGCGCCACTGCTCCTGCACCAGAGACAAAGAGAAGTCCATGCCATCACGTTAAGGCGTGCCTCACCCCGGCCGTGACCGGGGTCTCACTTCGGACAGGGCGCCCGTATGCCGAGACGGCGGCCGGGTCGGCATACGGCCGGGAGGGCTGGTCGCGGGGAGACGCGAGAGCCCCCGACCGCTGTGGTCGGGGGCTCTCGATCCCTCGTGAAGGGTGTGGCGGAGGTGGCGGGATTTGAACCCGCGAGAGGTTTTCAACCTCAACCCGCTTAGCAGGCGGGCGCACTAGGCCACTATGCGACACCTCCAGTGCAACTTGCCCAGGCTACCGGTCGGGCGCGGGCCGGAGCAAAACGTCCGGCCCGCGCGCCGGTCAGCCCTTGCTGGTGTCGCTGCAGACGTCGTCGCTCGCGACCTTGGCCTGCAGGGTCGGTGTGCTCGACGTGGTGCTGCCCGGCACCGGGGCCGCCGTGATCGGCTGCGCCGGCAGCGGCGTCGTGCCCGAGCGGTTGGGCACCGCCACGACCTTGGGGGCGCCACGCCCGACGGACACCCGCACCGGGGCCCCGGCGGGACCGTCGGCCCTGAGCGACGCGCCGGGGAAGGCGAGCGCCACCTCCTGGGCCTGCGCGAGCTGGGCCGCGGAGTGGTGGACGACCACGCCGTTGCTCGGCGAGGCGGCCGCCGTGACGGCGCCGACGGTGAAGCCCTGCACGCGCAGCGCCTGGGCGACCTGACCGCCGAGACCGCTCGTGCCCGAGGAGTTCTCGACGCTCACCGTGACCGAGCTCGGCGCCACGGTCGGGGTCGCGCTCGGGGAGGCGGAGGCGGAGCTCGAGGCGCCGGTCGTGCCTGGCCACGGCTTGTCCTCGCGCAGGATCTCCCACAGGTCGGTGGCGGCCGGGCTCAGCTGCACCCGGTCCCGGTTGGCGGGGTAGGGCTCGACCGGAGCGGTGATGAACCGGATGCCGGCGGGCCGCAGCTCGCGCAGCTGGGAGGCGAGGCCGGACAGCGAGGAGACGTTGGCGAGGTCGGCGTCGGTCTTGAGCGACTTCGTGGCCGCGTCGAGGACGTTGTAGAGCTTGGGCGGGTTGAGCAGCACGCCGGTCGAGGTCGCCTGGCGCACCACGGCCGCGAGGAAGTCCTGCTGCAGGCGCACCCGACCGGTGTCGGACCCGTCACCGACACCGTGGCGCGTGCGCACGAAGGCCAGCGCCTGCTCTCCGTCGAGCCGGTGCCGTCCGGCCGCGAGGTCGAGCCCGCTGTACTTGTCCTTGACCGGGGAGGTCGTGCAGATCTCGACGGTGCCCATCGCGTCCACGATGTTCTTGAAGCCGGTGAAGTCCACCGTCATGACGTGGTCGATCGAGACGCCGGTGTTCTGCATGACCGTCGCCACGACGCAGCTGACGCCGCCGTCCTCGATGTTGGAGTTGAACATCCGCTTGGTCCACCGGCTCACCGGCGCGTCGATGACGCATCCGGGGCCGGCGCCGGTCTGCGTCGACGTGGCCGCGGTGGCGGGCGTGGTCGACGAGGTGGCCGCCCTCGGCGTCGCGGCGGAGGAGGTCGACGCGGACGACTCACCCTGGCGGGGCGGGGCAGGG
>NZ_DKGR01000024.1:172305-179839 GCF_002453335.1 Arsenicicoccus sp. UBA6765 | reverse complement strand
GCACGAGCATCGTCGTGTCCGAGCGCAGCCCCGGGTCCTCGGTGGGGTCGCCATACGCGCTGTTGGCACCCTCACGGGTGTCGACCCCCATGACCAGGAGGTTCATGGCGGTGTGGCCCGTGGTCGGGTCGGTGGTGGCGCCCGGCGCGGGCTTGAGGAGGTTGTCGGTGATGTCCAGCGACGAGAGGTTGCCGTTCAATCGGTATGCCGCGTACAGCCCGCCGCCGACGACCACCGCCAGGACGACGACGAGCGCGATGACGATCCCCTTGAGGATCGGACGCCGGCGCCGCAGGGCGCGCAGCTCTCGTCGGGTGAGATCGGAAGGCAGCGAGGACTCCGGGGTGCTGGAGCCGTCCGGTGCCGATCCACCCGGCATGGAGGCCGCCGAGCCCGGGCGTGCGGACTCGTCAGGATCCTTCACGGGGCGACCTTTCGTGTTGGCGACGGCAGGCGTTGGCCGACCAGACTTCAGCCGAGTGTATCGACGCAGCCTGGGCAAGCCTTCCTGTTGACGCCGAGAACCCCCGACAGGTTGCCTGTCGGGGGTCCTGGTCTCCGGGTCCGGCTCCGAGGGAGCCGGTCAGCGCCGGAGGAGATCGTCGGGGATCAGATGGGGCGAACAGCGTCCGCCTGCGGGCCCTTGGGGCCCTGGGTGACCTCGAACTCGACGCGCTGCGCCTCGTCGAGGCTGCGGTAGCCGTTGCTCTGGATCGCGGAGTAGTGGACGAACACGTCCGGACCGCCACCATCCTGAGCGATGAAGCCGAAGCCCTTCTCAGCGTTGAACCACTTAACGGTGCCCTGTGCCATGGGTATTACTACTTTCGTTATGTCTGGCTATGACCGGGGAGCAGGATGCTCGCCGTCCAGATTGCCTTACCCCCCACGTCACGGGACATGCCCGTCCTTCGTGAACAACCCCCGCGCGCCCGACCTGTCGAGATCAGAAGGCGGAGGGTTACATCTACGTCTTGCGAGGAACTGCTTCAGCAACCACCCCCAAACCTACCATCGAGGCCCTCCGCTGTGATCCCCCGGAGGTGAACAACCGGTGTCTGCAACGATCCGTCTGCCACGACGTCTCGGCACCTCTGGCGGAGGGCGTGGGATTCGAACCCACGAAGCCGGGGCTACCGACTTAGCGGTTTTCAAGACCGCCGCACTAGGCCACTATGCGAGCCCTCCCGCCCCGCCGACCTCGTGCGGGACCCTCCCAGCCTACCGGGACGGGGGGCGGCAAAAAATTCGGCCAAAGGTCATAACGCGGGGGCGCGCGGGGCATGGGGACGACAAGCGAACACTCCAACCGGAAGGATCCATCATGCTCAACAAGCTCAGCTTCCTGGCCGGCGTCGGTGCCGGATATGTCCTCGGTGCGCGCGGCGGTCGTGGGCAGTACGACGCCCTCAAGCACCGCTCGACCTCGGCCCTGCAGAACCCGTCCGTCCAGAGCAAGATCGCGGACGCGGCGCAGGCGGTCAAGGCCCAGACCCCGCCCCAGGCGCACGGGCTGGTGGACAAGGCCGTGAGCGCCGTCTCCGGCGGCACCGCCCCGGCGACGTCCACCTCGACGTCCTCCACCTACACCACCGGGGTCACCCCCACCACGGGCGTCCGCACCGACTACACGGCCGACCCGGTCGGCATGCCCAACACCCCGTCCAGCACGGGCCTCGGCACGGACGGCCGTCTCGCCTGAGATCCTGTCGTCGACGACCGCTGCTGCGGTCACCCCCATCACCTAGGAGATACACATGCAGAAGCGACTGATGTTCATCGCCGGCGCCGGCCTCGGCTACGTCCTCGGCGCCCGCGCTGGCCAGGGCCGCTACCAGCAGATCAAGTCCCAGGCGGACTCGGTCTGGAACGACCCCCGCGTCCAGGAGAAGGTCTCCCTGGCCACGGAGGCCGTCAAGGAGAAGGCCCCCGTCGTGCAGGCCAAGGCCCAGGAGGCCGCCGCGGCCGCCCAGGCCAAGGCGCAGGACGCCGCCGGTGCCGCCCAGGTCAAGGCGCAGGGTGCTGCGGCCGCCGCCAAGGCCAAGGTGACCGGCGACCACTCCGGCAACCAGATCGGCGTCGAGAGCTCGAGCGACGTGGAGCCCCAGACCGTCAAGTACGAGTCGGGCCGCTGACCCAGCTGCCCCCAGCACGACGAGGCGCCGCATCCCAGAAGGGGTGCGGCGCCTCGTCGTGCAGCGGCCGTCGGGCAGCAGCCGTCGGGCGGTCGCAGCCGTGCAGCGGCCCGAGCGGACCTAGATCCAGACGGCGGGGTCGTCATACATCGCGTCCGTGGGGCTCTGGTCCGGCCCCGGGATGCGGACCTGCGCCGGGATCCCGACGGCGACGGCGTTGGCCGGGACGTCCTTGACCACCACGGCGTTGGCGCCGACCTGCGCGCCGTCGCCGAGGGTGATCGCGCCGAGCACGCGCGCGCCGGACCCGATCGTGACGCCGTTGCCGAGGGTGGGGTGCCGCTTGCCCTTGGCGAGCGAGCGGCCGCCCAGGTTGACGCTGTTGTAGAGCATGCAGTCGTCACCGATCTCGGCGGTCTCGCCGATGACGACACCCATCCCGTGGTCGATGAAGAAGCGCCGGCCGATCGAGGCGCCCGGGTGGATCTCGACGCCCGTCACGGCGCGAGCCACGTTGGACAGCAGGCGCGCCGGGAGCCGCAGCGAGGGACGCTGCCACAGCTGGTGCGTCAGGCGGTGGGACCAGATGGCGTGCAGGCCCGGCGAGACGAGGGCCATCTGCAGGCGCCCCGTCGCCGCCGGGTCCCGCTCGATCGCCGCGTCGAGGTCCTCGAGGACCCCGGCGACGAAGCCGACCCGGCCCTGTCGCTGCGTCACGAGCGGGGCGAGGTTGACGCCGGCCTTGGCGCGATAGGCCTCGGCGGTGGAGAAGGTCGTCATGTCATCAGCTCATCTCGTGTCGCGAGTGGGACGGCGGGCGGTTCGGCATACGGCCGATCAGGAGCTGATGCCCTCGAACAGCACCGTGGACAGGTAGCGCTCCCCGAAGGACGGGATGATGACCACGATGGTCTTGCCGGCGTTCTCGGGACGGGCGGCGACCTGCGACGCGGCGTAGAGCGCGGCGCCGGAGGACAGACCGACGAGCAGCCCCTCCTGCGTGGCGGCCTTGCGGGCCCACTCCACCGACTGGTCGATGTTGACGTCGATGACCTCGTCGTAGATCTCCGTGTCGAGGACGTCGGGGACGAAGTTGGCGCCGATGCCCTGGATCTTGTGCGGACCGGCCTGGCCACCGTTGAGGATGGCGGACTCGGCGGGCTCCACGGCGACCATCTGCACGCCCGGCTTGCGCTCCTTGAGCACCTGGCCGACGCCCGTGATGGTGCCACCGGTGCCGATGCCGGCCACGACGATGTCGACGTTGCCGTCGGTGTCGGCCCAGATCTCCTCGGCGGTCGTGCGGCGGTGGATCTCGGGGTTGGCGGCGTTGGCGAACTGGCGGGCCAGCACCCCGTCCCGCTCCTTGGCGATCTCCTCGGCCTTGTTGACAGCGCCCTTCATGCCCTCGGAGCCGGGGGTGAGGACCAGCTCGGCGCCGTACGCCTTGAGCAGGGCCTTGCGCTCGGAGCTCATCGTCTCGGGCATGGTCAGCACGACCTTGTAGCCGCGGGCAGCGCCGACCATGGCCAGCGCGATCCCGGTGTTGCCGGAGGTCGCCTCGACGATCGTGCCGCCCCGCTTGAGCTCGCCGGCCTGCTCGGCGGCGTCGACGATGGCGACTCCGATGCGGTCCTTGACCGAGCTGGCGGGGTTGTAGAACTCGAGCTTGGCCGCGACCGTGGTGCCGCTGTCCTTGGTGTCGATGATCCGGTTGATGCGCACGAGGGGCGTGCGGCCGACGATCGCAGTGACGTCGTTGTGGATGGGCATGGGTGCGTGCTCCGCTCTGTCGATGTCTGACGGCTGATGGCTGTGTGGGCCTGCCGAGGTCTCGTCCGAGGCAACGTCCGAGGGGCGCAGGTGATTCCCACGTTATCGCTTGTCCAACATTGTGTTATGAGAACGCCGGCAGCGCAGCCTTGTCCCACCGACCGGACCCGTCCGGGCTAGCGATCCCCGTCACACATCACTCGTCAGACATGCCCTTATGTCACTACCCGACCGTAGGATCACCGCATGTCAGCACTGCAGATCACGGCCCTCGTGCTGTGCTTCGTGATCCCGAGCATCGGATGGCTCCTGCTCTTCCGGCAGGTCTTCCGCTTCACCCGGGTGTTCCGCTCAGGTCAGCCCGACCCCACGCGGACCGACCAGCCGGCCAGGCGCACCATGACGCTCGTCCGGGAGTTCCTCGGTCACACCCGGATGGCGCGCCTGCCCTGGGTCTCGATCGCCCACTGGTTCACGGCACTGTCCTTCTTCGTCCTCTTCTCGACGCTGGTCAACGCCTTCTTCCAGCTCGTGTGGGCCGACTTCCGACTGCCGCTGATCGGCCACTTCCCCCCCTTCGAGTGGCTCGTCGAGCTCCTCGCCTGGGGCGGCCTGCTCGGCATCCTCTTCCTGATCGTCGTCCGGCAGCGGCAGCACCCCCGCAGCGCCGCGGGCTCCGACGGACGCCGCTCGCGGTTCTTCGGCTCCACCTGGTGGCAGGCCTACTACGTCGAGTTCACGATCCTCGCCGTCACGATCTGCATCCTGTCGCTGCGCTCCCAGGAGGCGGCGCTGCTCAAGCTGACCTCGCCCGAGGAGAGCATCGGCCTGCACTTCCCGCTGACCGGCTGGATGTCCGGCCTCTGGGGCAACCTGTCCGAGCCGTGGCTGCGCGAGTCGATCTACCTCGTCGCGATGATCAAGATCCTCGTGTCCTTCGCGTGGATGATCACGATCGCCCTCCAGCCCACCATGGGCGTGGCCTGGCACCGCTTCCTCGCTTTCTTCAACATCTGGTTCAAGCGCAACGCCGACGGGCGCACCAGCCTCGGCGCGCTGCAGCCGATGTCCATCGACGGCAAGCCGTTCTCGATGGACGCCATGGAGGACCTGGACGAGGACTCCTCGATGGGCGTCGCCAAGGCCGAGGACCTCACGTGGAAGCAGCTGCTCGACGTCACCACCTGCACCGAGTGCGGCCGCTGCCAGTCGCAGTGCCCCGCGTGGAACACCGACAAGCCCCTCTCCCCCAAGCTGCTCGTCATGACGCTGCGCGACCACGCGCACGCCAAGGCGCCGTGGATGACCGCGTCCGAGGAGGCCCGCGCGGGCCTGCCGGAGCACACCAAGGCGCTCGCGCACATGCCTCTCGTCGGCCAGACCGGGTATGACGAGGAGCACCCCCTCACGGCATACGACGCACTCGGTCCCGACGCCGTCATCGACGAGGACGTGCTGTGGTCCTGCACGACCTGCGGCGCGTGCGTCGAGCAGTGCCCCGTCGACATCGAGCACGTCGACGCCATCGTCGACATGCGCCGCAACCAGGTGCTGATCGAGTCGGCGTTCCCGGCCGAGCTCGGCGGGCTCTTCAAGAACATGGAGTCCAAGGGCAACCCGTGGGGCATGGCGCAGCGCGCCCGCCTCGACTGGGCCAAGGACCTGCCGTTCCCGGTCAAGCAGGTCGGCAAGGACGTCGAGGACCTGTCCGAGGTCGACTACCTCTTCTGGGTCGGCTGCGCCGGCGCCTTCGAGGACCGCGCCAAGAAGACCTCGCGCGCCGTCGCCGAGCTGCTCGACACCGCCGGCGTCTCGTTCGCCGTCCTGGGTGACGGCGAGACCTGCACCGGCGACTCCGCGCGCCGCGCCGGCAACGAGGTCCTCTTCCAGATGCTCGCCCAGCAGAACGTCGAGCAGCTCAACGAGGCCGGCGCCACCAAGATCGTCGTGACCTGCGCGCACTGCTTCAACACCCTCAAGAACGAGTACCCGCAGGTGGGTGGCGACTACGAGGTGCTGCACCACACGCAGCTGCTCAACCGCCTGGTGCGCGAGAAGCGCCTCGTCCCCGTCTCGCGCCCGGCCGAGGTGCCCGCGAAGTCCACCAACAAGAACCCCGCCTCGAGCGCACCCGTCGTCACCTACCACGACCCCTGCTACCTCGGACGGCACAACAACGTGTATGCCCCGCCGCGCGAGCTCATCGGGTCGCTGCCCGGCGTCGAGCTGCGCGAGATGCCCCGCCACGGCGAGACGTCCTTCTGCTGCGGCGCCGGCGGCGCACGCATGTGGATGGAGGAGAAGCTCGGCACCCGCATCAACATGAACCGCACCGAGGAGGCGCTCGCCACGGGCGCCGACCGGATCGCGGTGGGCTGCCCCTTCTGCCGCGTCATGCTGTCCGACGGCGTCACCGCCAAGGAGGCCGACGACTCCGCGGTCGAGTCGGTCGAGGTAGTCGACGTCGCCCAGATGCTCCTGGCCGCCGTCCGGCGCGCCGACGAGGTCGAGGCGCCGGTCGAGCCGGCTGCCGAGGCCGCGTCGACGGGTGCAGCCGATGATGCCGCAGCTGCGGCGGCGTCCGGCACGGCCGGGGTCGCCGCAGCCGGCGCACCCGAGGGCATCAAGCCCGACGCCGACGACCGGCAGACCAGCACCACCCCTGCCGAGGAGGCCAAGGCGGAGGAGCAGGAGGAGGTGCGCGTCCCGGAGGAGAACGACGAGCAGGCCGTCCACGCCGCCAACGACGCCGACCCCTGGGACGACGACGACACCACCCCGGCGCCGGCCGCCCAGTCCCAGCCGGAGTCGAAGCCGGCGCCGCAGCCGGAGTCGAAGCCGACGCCCGAACCGACACCGGTCCCTGCCACCGACGACGTCGCCGACCCCTGGGACGACGACACCGCCACCCCGGCACCCGTCGCCCAGACCCAGCCCGAGCCCACCTCTGAGCCCGAGTCGAAGCCCGAGCCGACGCCGGCCCCTGCCACCGACGACGTCGCCGACCCCTGGGACGACGACACCGCCACCCCGGCGCCGGCCGCCGAGACCCAGCCCGAGCCCGCCCCGGCTTCCGCTCCCGCGACCGACGACGTCGCCGACCCCTGGGACGACGACGACACCACCCCGGCGCCGGCCGCCGAGACCCAGCCCGAGGCCGAGCCCGCGCCCCAGCCGGAGTCGAAGCCCACACCGGCCACCGAGGACGTCAAGGACCCCTGGGACGAGGACGACACCACCCCGGCGCCGGCCGCCGAGACGAAGCCGGAGCTGGAGCCGGAGCCTGAGTCGAAGCCCACACCGGCCCCGGCTCCTGCCACCGAGGACGTCAAGGACCCCTGGGACGAGGACGACGACACCGCCACCCCGGCACCCGTCGCCCAGACCCAGCCCGAGCCCGAACCGGAGTCAAAGCCGGAGCCCGTGCCTGAACCGGAGCCCGTACCGGAGCCGGAATCGAAGCCCGAGCCCCCGAAGCCGGCGAGCGCCATACCGCCTGGCGATCAGGTCAAGGACCCCTGGGACGAGGACTGAGTGACCCAGGACGAGAGGGGCGTGGCCGCGGCCGCGCCCCTCTCGCATGCGCCCTCCGCCCAGACGACATGAACTGAGCCCCCAGCTCACAA